>QCDN01000009.1 GCA_003280885.1 Prochlorococcus sp. AG-355-J04
AAGGAACTCAGATTTTCAAGGAATAACAAGTAAGAGTGTTAAAAAAGTAGGAAGATGGGTATCTGAAAAAGTGGATTTATTTTTTGATGAAGATAATGATGATTGGAATGATAAGAATTTTTACGATGATAACAGCGATATTAAGACATTTTCTAGAGAATCAAATTCTTATGAATCTGCTAAACAGCACTCAAAAAGACCTTTAGAAGCAATATCTCTAAGGCAACCAAAAAATTTACAGACAACTGAGCAAAAAAAATTACCTTATGTGAAAGAGAGTAATGACGAAGATTGGCCAGATGAAATGGATTTCAAAGTTGAAAGATGGCAAAGAGCTTCAGAAAAAGAGAATAATACTTCGAGAGATCAATCAAACCAACAAGTTCAATCAAAATCAAGAAATCTTCCTAGATCAAGAAGAAGAAGAGTATAGTTTCGTAAATTCTTTAATTCCTGAATAACCTAATAAATTTTCTAAATGTGGATTGAATACTTCTCTAATAATTGTTAGGGGCTTTTTGTCTCGAAAAAATCTATAATTTCTTGACCAGAATGGACCTTTAAAACAAAATTGATCCTCTAACCAATTTGAATTAACAAGTGAAATTCGGTCAACTTCTCTAAACAATTCTGATCTGTCTTGTGTCAAATTCTTCCAAATTGGTTCTTCTTTGGCTTTTAAATTATCATTCACTTGTTCTGCATTCCACCAACTTTCAGCCCATGCTAGGTTTTTATTATTGTTTTTAATCCATACTTGTCTTCTGATTAAAGGTCCATTTAATTGATTTAATTCTTTAGGACCTTCTTCAATGAATAGAGGATCTACTCGCATTGAAATTAGTTTAATTTTCGTCTCTTGATTAGTTAAAAGTTGCAAATGTCTAGTGGGACTTCCATCCCCAAGCAGCATTAATTTCCATGGACCAGAAATTTTTGGTAATGAATTTTTCACTAAAAAAGATGAGGCTTTTTCTTCCCATAAAATTTTTGGTGAGTTAAAAAGTTTATTATTCAGTGCTCTGACGTAATGCTTTTAAAATGATAACTTTTTTTTACAAAAATATTTGCCTTTTCTTTTTTTATTTCTCTTATTTTTAGCCAAACAAGTAATGCAGTTAAATCAGCTTTGCTTACTCCTGGAATTTTTGAAGCATCGCCAAAATTTTTTGGCTTTATCTTGTTCAAATTTTCTCTAGCCTCTAAAGATAATGTATCTATCTTTTCATAATTTATTTCTTGAGGTAGAGATTTACAGCTTTGACGATTTATTTGTTCAATGTTGTTTTTTTGTCTTTTAAGGTAACCCTCGTATTTAATATCTATTTCAACACCCTCCTGTATTGAAGAACCTAGATTTTTTTCATTCAAATTATATTTAATTAGATCTGAATAATGGAAGTTTGGCCTTTTTAAGAGTTCTTTCAAAGTTGTTGAGCCTTTGATTTTTGATCCCGTTTCTAATTCTATTTTTTTTGATATTTCATCGGTATTTTTTAAACGAGTGTTATTTAATCTAAATTTCTCTTTCTCGAGGAGTTTCATTTTTTCTTGATAGGCCGACCATCTTTTCTCATTAATTAGCCCTATTTGATAACCTAATGGTGTTAATCTTCTATCTGCATTATCTCCTCTAAGAGTTAACCTATATTCACTCCTACTAGTAAGAACTCTGTATGGTTCTTTGAGATCTTTGGTAATTAAATCATTGATCATTGTTCCTATATAACTGCTTTCTCTAGTGAAGATTATTGGGTCTTTTTTGTTTAGTTTTCTTGTCGCATTGACTCCTGCGACTAACCCTTGCGCTGCTGCTTCTTCATAACCAGTAGTGCCATTAATTTGTCCGGCGCTAAATAAATATTCAATTTCTTTCGTTTCGAGTGATGTTTGGAGCTGTGTTGCAGGAATATAGTCATACTCCACAGCATATGCAGGTCTCAACATTTTACATTCACCTAATCCAGGTAAGGTCCTTAAAAGTTCTAATTGAATATTTTCGGGTAAACCTGTAGAAAATCCTTGTACATAAATTTCAGGGGTATTAATTCCTTCTGGTTCTAAGAAAATTTGATGTGATTCTTTATCAGCAAATTTGACGATTTTATCTTCAATTGATGGACAATATCTTGGCCCCTTACTATCAATAAAACCGCCGTAAATTGGAGTTAAATGTAAATTGTCTCTAATTAGTTGATGTGTTTTGGTACTTGTTCTTGTGATGTGACAACTAACTTGGGGCATATTATTTTTTATATCTGGGTCAAACGAAAAATATTTATCTGCTGCAGTACTTGGTTGAATATCTAATTCATCAAAAATGATACTTCTTTTATCAACTCTTGCTGGAGTTCCTGTTTTTAAACGTTCTGTTTTGATACCAATTTCGTGCAAATTTTGAGTAAGACCTTTTGCTGCTTGTTCGCCCGATCTACCAGCTGACATTGATTTATTTCCTATCCATATTCTTCCTTCTAAGAACGTACCAGCTGTTATGATAACTGATTTTGCTGAATAATAACTACCAAAGAAAGTCCTTACACCTTTTATTCTTTTTTTTAAGATTTTTTTTGAGTTCAATCCAATTTCTTCAGTTTTTGCAATATCCAATTCAGTAATCATTGCTTCTTTTAAAGATAAATTATCTGTATTTTGTAGTATTTCAATCATCTTTTTTGAGTATTCTCTTTTATCTGTCTGAGCTCTTAATGCCCATACAGCTGGACCTCTACTTGCATTTAATATTCTTTTTTGTATAGCTGTTTCATCAGCTAATTTACCAATAATTCCACCTAAAGCATCAACTTCATGGACTAACTGACTTTTTGCCGGGCCGCCAACAGCAGGGTTGCAAGGTTGCCAGGCAATCCTATCTAAATTGATTGTAAATAAGGCTGTAGAAAATCCTAATTTTGCTGTTGTTATAGCCGCTTCGCATCCTGCATGTCCTCCTCCAATAACGATGACGTCAAAAGATTCATTTGTTGAGTGATGATCTTGCATTTTAGGATCGATTTAATTAGCTAAATTCCTAAATCTTGTAAATTGGGGTTCAAATAACAATTTAACAGTTCCTACGGGTCCATTTCTATGTTTAGTGACAATGATTTCTGTAATTCCTCTATCTTCAGTCTCTGGATTATAGTATTCATCTCTATAAATCATTAATACTAAATCTGCATCTTGTTCAATAGATCCTGATTCTCTTAGATCGCTTAACATTGGTCTTTTATTTGTTCTAGACTCTACTCCTCTACTAAGCTGAGATAACGCTACTACTGGTACTTTTAATTCTCTTGCCATGCTTTTAAGACCTCTTGTTATTCGTGAAAGTTCCTGCACTCTATTATCAGGGGTTGATCCTTCCATTAACTGGAGGTAATCAATCACAATTAATCCAAGTTCTTTTTTTTGTTCAGCTATTAATCTTCTGCATAGAGATCTCATCTCTAAAACACTTAAGTTAGGCTTGTCATCTATAAATATTGGTAATTGACCTAATGAATTGATACCTTCTCCGAGTAATGGCCATTCATCTTGCTGTAATCTTCCTGTTCTTAGCCTGCCACTCTCTATTCCAACTTCCATAGAGAGTAATCTATATGTCAACTGTTCTTTACTCATTTCAAGGCTAAATACACACACAGGTAAATCTTGAGATTGTGCAACATTTTTAGCCAGATTAAGAACTATTGAAGTTTTCCCCATTGAAGGTCTTCCAGCAACAATTATTAAATCACTTCTTTGAAAACCTTGAGTCATCGCATCAAGGTCGTAAAAATTGACTGGAATACCAGCTACTGAAGTACCTAATGATCTTGACTCTATTTCATTGAAAGTACTTGTAAGGATTTCAGCTGCTTGAGTCAGGCCTTTTGAAGGTTTTTCTTGACTGATTTCAAATATTTTTTGCTCTGCTTTATCTAGAACTTCATTAGTATCTTGAGTTTGATCAAAACCTAGTTGAACCACTTCATTTCCAGATCTGATAAGTTGCCTTCTCATGAATTTGTCGTTAATTAAATTAGCAACTTGTTCTATGGAAGCTGTAGAGGAAACATTTTCAACTAGTTCTACCAGTTTGCTGTTTCCTCCAATTTTTTCTAGTGTTCCATTATCTGCTAACCAAGCACTCATTGATGTTAAATCAGTTGGTTTACCCTGGGTATGCAACATTAATGCTGTTCTATAAATCTCTTGATGGGCATTTATATAAAAAGCTTCAGGTTTAATTAAGTCTGCAATTCTTCCGATCGCATCTGGATCAAGAAGTATGCCACCAAGCACAGCTTCCTCTGCTTGAACGTTTTGAGGAGGTACTAATCCAGAATTTTCACTATTAAAATCCTTTTTAAAATTTTTATTTTGCCCATTATTTGGAAAAGGTACGGAAACCATATCTTTAATTGCTTAGATATATACTCTGGCTACTTTTCAAAATAATGCAACAAATTGATTAACTTGTTACTTCAATATTTACTGCTGCATTTACTTCTGGATGTAATTTTATTTTTGCAGTAAAGGAACCTAAATTATGAATATCTGGAACAGTAATGTTTCTTCTATCAATTTCTTTTTTAGTTGCCGCTTCTATCGCTTCGGCGACATCACCATTGGTAACCGTTCCAAAAAGGACACCATCTTCTCCAACTTGTTTTTTGATAGTGAACCTACCTATTGTAGATAATGCAGTTTGGAAATCTAAAGCTTCTTGCTTTAATTTATCAGCAGCGATTTTTTCTTTTTCTTTCTTCCTTTCAATTTGTTTAAGGACTGCTGGTGTTACATTCATTGCCTTGCCATAAGGTAATAAAAAATTTCTTGCGTATCCCGGTGCTACTTCAACTAGATCACCTTCTTTACCTAGTGATGCGATTGTTTCAGTTAATGCGACTTGTACTCTTTTAGCCATGAAAATATTGAACAATATAGTTAATAATAAGACCTAGAGGGTAACTTTACTTTTTTTGCAAGACCAAATTTCGCAAGAATCTTAATATGTTCCCATGTTATGTCTATCTGACCTCTAAATAATCCTTGTTTTGCCGAATTGGGAAATGCATGATGGTTATTATGCCAACCTTCTCCAAATGTTAATGCAGCAACCCACGCATTGTTTTTAGATGAATCACCACTTTCAAATGGTGCTTTCCCCCAACAATGCGTCGCGGAGTTGACTAGCCAAGTTACGTGATAAACAACCACAAGCCTTAATGGAATTCCCCAAAGGACTAGAGCCCATCCTCCAACTCCTAATTTTTGACCTATTGCGTACAAAGAAAGTCCAATAGGAATTTGTAGGAATAAAAAATATTTATTTAGAAATCTATAGTATGGATCCTTGATTAAATCTGCACTTAGTTTTGGAACAGCTTTTAGTGCTTCAACGTCTTTAAACATCCAACCCATATGACTCCACCAAAACCCCTTTTTACTATTGTGATGATCTACTTCAGTATCTGAAAACGAGTGGTGATGCCTATGTAAACCTACCCAATCTATTGGTCCATGCTGGCAACTTATAGCTCCACAGGTAGCAAAAAATCTTTCTAACCATCTTGGAACAATGAACGATCTGTGTGATAACAATCTGTGATATCCAAGAGTAACTCCTAAACAAGCAGTTACCCAGTAAAAAAATAATAATGAAGTGACTGCAGGGAGACTCCAAAATTTTGGTTGTACAGCTATAAGGGAAAGAATATGAATTGCAACCATAAAAACTATTGTTCCCCACGTTTTATGTAGTCTTGGAGGATATCTTTTTGAATGACTGGAAGGTTCCAGTAACTTTTCTGAAAGTTCTACAACTTTTTCAGCTGGAACAGGTTTTTTTAATTTTGCTGTTTTGTGGAAAATTACTGAATTCATGATATTGAAATACTATTTTCAAAATTACCGATATGTAATATTATCATACTATAGTATTGATAAGTTTAATTATCTGTGAGTCTCGGATATCGCGACAAATTATCTAGAGGTCGAAGAGCTATGGCTCATTTGATACACCTCTGGCATGAAAGAAATGGATGGTCTCATAGAGTTTTACCATTACTTTCTGAAGTTCTTGATTTGGGTAAAGTTCATAATTCGCAAATTTCTAATCTTAGGAATGGGAAGTTATCTTCGCCAGGTCCTGAAGTTTTTCTTGCTTTAGCTCAAGTTAATACGATTCTTGATCAAGGTATTGAAAAAATCAGGGATCGTTTTGAAACTGATTACCCAGAGTTATGGAAATCTTTGGAAGAGTCTGCATTACCCCTAAAAAGTGATTCTGGTAATCCATTGTCGGCGGGGGAGTTATTCGAGATATTTTCAGGATTAAAATCTTTACCTTCATCTTTTGACTGGTACATAGAAGATGAAGAAGCTTCTGCTTTAAGTGATGCTCTTTCAGTGCATTTTTGTCAGAATAAGGCTTGGAGATCATGTAAAATTAAGGTAATGGAAGCCTATGCTGTTAATAAATCTGCCCGTAGAGAACGTTTTGCTGAGGTAATAGCAGGAATTAGAGATTATACTGCTGAAGAATTAGATGGAGAACTGCTTGATTTATATGAGGCTTCAAAAAAACTTTCTTATTTTCGGGGTAGGGGACCTAATGCTTTCCTCGTAGAATTAAGAAATTTAGCTTCTGAAATATAACATGAATTTTCATAATAAATGACGCTAAACAATAATTTAAAACTGGCTGAAAACGCTGTTCTTTCTGTCGAAGAGAGTTTAAGTAAAGTTTTCCAAGAAAGGTCCAATCAGGTTTTCCAGAAATTAGAAAATATTTTGTCAATTTTTAAGGAAGAAAAAGTTTCTACTAGTCATTTCAATCAATCATCTGGTAGTGGTCATGATGATATATCTAGAGAAAAAATTGATGCGGTTTTTGCAAGATTTTTTCTTGCTGAAAAGGCAGCTGTGAGAATGCAATTTGTAAGTGGAACGCATGCAATAAGTTCTGTCTTATTTGGAATTCTTAGACCTGGAGATGTAATGTTATCTCTTACAGGACAACCATATGACACGTTAGAAGAAGTTATAGGAATAAGGGGAGGAGGAAAAGGCTCACTTAAAGATTTTGAGATTGAATATAAGCAAATAAATATCTGTGAGAATTTTGATTCTTTTGAAGAAAAAATTGTTCATTCGTTTAATGAAAATTCATGCAAATTAGTATTTATACAAAAAAGTTGTGGATATAGTTGGAGAAAGTCTCTTACGAATCATCAGATAGAGAAAATTTGTAGTCTTATTCATTCTCTTGATCCTAAATGTATATGTTTTGTTGATAACTGTTATGGGGAGCTTGTTGAAGATAGTGAACCAATTTCTAAAGGGGCAAATATAATTGCTGGATCATTGATTAAAAATTTGGGAGGAACAATCGTTCCTACTGGTGGGTACGTTGCAGGAGACGCAGAGTTGGTTGAGATGGCATGTTCTAGATTAACCTCACCGGGTATTGGTTCTTCTGCAGGAATAAATTTTGGACTAGGAAGATTAATTTTGCAGGGTTTGTTTTTAGCACCACAAATTGTTCATGAATCACTAAAAGGTGCTGATATGGTTGCAGCAGTCTTTCAAAATTTGGGATTTAAGGTTTTACCAGAGCCAGCAACTTATAGATCTGATCTTATTCAGTCAGTAAGTTTGAATAATCCTGACTTGGTACAAAAAGTTTGTCAGTCTTTTCAAAATTCTTCACCAGTAGATTCTTTTCTGAATGTTGTTCCATCATCAATGGATGGATATGATTCAAAATTATTAATGGCAGGAGGTACATTTATTGAAGGCAGTACAAGTGAATTTTCTGCTGATGCCCCTCTAAGAGATCCTTACAATATTTTTGTTCAAGGTGGTTCTCACATAGCTCACATCAAAATTGCATTAATTCGATTATTATTTGAATTATTAGAGGAAAAATTAATTTCAAAGGATTCTCTACTTCCTTTATCTACTTAATAATGTCTTACAAGTTTCCGGACAACCTTAACTATGCTGATACTCATGAATATGTCTTGGAAGAAAATGGATTATTAAAAATTGGAGTTAGTGAATTCGCCATAGATCAATTAGGAGATATTGTTTTTGTTGAATTAGCTGATCAAGGGGCGACTTTAGAGAAAGGTGAGACTTTTGGAACAATAGAATCAGTTAAGGCCGTTGAGGAAGTCTATCTACCTTTTTCAGGTGAAATAGTATCTGTAAATGAAAGTGTTATTGAGAACCCTGAACTTTTACAAAATGATCCGATTGGAGATGGTTGGTTAGTCATTTTGAAACCTGAATCAAAAGCATCAATTGCTGATTTGATGACTTCTGAGGAATATCAATCAAAGGTTGTACCAAAATAAGGCAAACTTTTTAAAAAGAGCTATTTTAAAGAAAAATATTTTAATATGACATCCAAATTTGGGTCTGATTTGTTTATAGATAGGCATCTTGGGTTAGGAGATAATGATGAAAGAATTATGCTGAACAAGCTTGGTTTTAATAATATTGATCAATTTATAAATCAAGTTATTCCTGAAGATATTCAGCTTAAAACTAAATCTTCAGAAATATTGCCCCAAGGTTGTTCAGAAATTGAGGCTTTAAATGAATTAGAAGAGATTGCGAATAAAAATACTAAAATGAGATCACTAATAGGCCTTGGTTATTATGACAATCACATGCCTAAAGTAATCCAAAGACATGTTCTTGAAAATCCAAGGTGGTACACGTCTTATACTCCATATCAAGCAGAAATTGCACAAGGAAGATTAGAAGCTCTATTTAATTTTCAGACTATTGTTTGTGAACTAACAGGATTCCCTGTCGCCAATGCATCTTTGTTAGATGAGGGTACTGCTGCTGCAGAAGCTATGGCCATGAGTTTTTCCGCAAGAAAAAATAAATCTTCAAAAGTGTACTTAGTGGAATCAAATGTTTTTGATCATACTTTTAATGTTTTACAAACCAGAGCAAAACCTTTGGGAATATCCTTAAAACGCTTTACTCAAAGCAACCTTCCTAATCATGGTGATGTTTTTGGAATGTTGTTGCAATTACCTGGTAAAAATGGGGAATTATATGATCCCACATTCTTAATATCCCAAGCACATAGATCAGAAATTATTGTTACGGCATGTATTGATCCACTGGCACAAGTTTTGATTAAACCAATTTCTGAATTTGGTGTTGATGTAGCAGTGGGTAGTATGCAAAGATTTGGTGTTCCAATGGGTTTTGGTGGCCCCCATGCAGCATATTTTGCTTGTAGCGAAAAATATAAAAGACTCATACCCGGAAGAATTGTTGGGCAAACTCTATCTAAAAATGGAGAAAAGTCTCTAAGACTAGCATTGCAAACAAGAGAGCAACATATTAGAAGGGAAAAGGCCACTAGTAATATTTGTACTGCTCAATCTTTGTTAGCTATAATTTCTTCTTTTTATGCTATTTATCATGGACCCACTGGATTAACGCAAATTGCTAAGAGATTAGTGGAGTTGAGAATAAATTTAGAATCAAGTTTAGCTGCTTTAGGTTTTGATATTCCTGATGGGATTAGATTTGATAGTGTTGATGTTTATTCTGAGCACTCCCAGAGGATCCATAATGAAGCTTTAAAAAATGGCTATAACTTAAGAATTTTGCCGTTGGGATCAACTATTGAAAACTCAACTGGCTTTGGGATCTCTTTAGATGAGCTTAGTAATGAAAAAGAAATCAAAGATATTTTGACTTTCATAGCAAACCTTATAGAAAAAGAGGAAGATTTAGAGCATATAAAATTTGATAAAGTATTTAATCTTGAAAGTTTAGCTTTGAGATCCAGTGCATGGATGCAGCAAGATATATTCACAAATTACCAAAGTGAAACTGAGTTAATGAGATATATATTCCGACTTGCAGAAAAAGATTTTTCTTTGGTAGATGGGATGATGCCATTGGGAAGCTGTACCATGAAGTTAAATTCTGCAGCAGAGTTAAATCCAGTCTCTTGGGCTCATTTATCTTCCATTCATCCTTTTTCCCCACCAGATCAAACTAAAGGCTATTCAAAAATCATATCTGACCTAGAAAAATGGATAAGTGATATTGTTGGTTTAAAATCAGTTTCTTTTCAACCAAATGCAGGCTCTCAGGGAGAGTTTGCAGGTTTATTGGCAATAAATTCTTATTTTGAATCAAAAGGCGAACTGTTAAGAAAAAAATGTTTAATTCCTAAAAGTGCTCATGGAACAAATCCTGCTAGTGCCGTTATGGCAGGTTTTGATGTTTTAACTGTTGAATGTGATGACGAAGGAAATATTGATTTTCAAGATTTGTCGATCAAGGTCAAGAAATTTGATAAACAAATAGGTGCTCTTATGTTGACTTATCCCTCTACTCATGGAGTTTTTGAATTACAAATCAGAAAGATATGTCATTTAATTCACTCTGTTGGAGGATTCGTTTATTTAGATGGAGCAAATTTGAACGCCCAGGTTGGATTATGTAAACCGGGCAATTATGGTGTTGATGTTTGTCATTTGAATTTACATAAAACATTCTGCATTCCACATGGAGGTGGTGGTCCAGGAGTAGGTCCAGTTGCTGCATCAGAAACCTTAAGCCCTTTTCTTCCTACTCATTCTTTAATTGATAATGACTTATCTAATAGTTCCAATTTCGTATCTTCTGCCAAGAATGGGAGTGCAAGTATTCTTCCAATAAGTTGGATGTACATAAAAATGGCTGGTCTAAGTGGTTTAAGGAAAGCAACTGCGCATGCAATTTTATCTGCAAATTATATTGCGCATTCTTTAAAGCATAAATTCAAGATTCTTTATAAAGGAAAAAATAATTTTGTCGCACATGAATGCATTTTGGATTTTAGAGATTTAAAATCCAAAACTGGTTTGAGTGTAAATGATTTAGCTAAACGATTAATAGATTATAGTTTTCATGCCCCAACTATAAGTTGGCCAGTTCCAGAGACCATAATGATAGAGCCTACTGAAAGTGAAAGTTTGGTTGAATTGGATAGATTTTGCGAGGCTATGCTTTTGATTGGAGAAGAAATCAGCGAAATAGAAAAAAATATTGAATTAAAGAATAATAATGTAATAAGTAACGCTCCTCATACCCTGAAAGAGTTAATTGCTGATACTTGGTATTATCCTTATTCAAAAGAAAAAGCTTCTTTTCCTTATAAAACTCCAACATCTATAAAGTTTTGGTCTTCAGTTTCTAGGATCAATAATGCATATGGCGATCGCAATTTAATTTGTTCTTGCAATGTAAATCAAGGAGAGAGTTTCGAAGAAAAAAAATGTGCTTAAAGTACTAGCGTCCTTGTATTTACTTAGTTATTATCAGTGTGAATAAAAATTTAATATTTTCTTATAGAATTTTTTTAAATTTTTTTATTACAATAACCAAGCATCAAATTTTTTGGGGTATTTGAAGCTATGTCCAAAGATCTTAAATTTGGTAATGTTAAGCATTTGCCAGTTAATAACGTCGACTTACCACATTTTGTCAATAATTTTTCAGGAGATAACTCAAGTATTTGTTCCATTGAGGGAACTAATGTTATTAGAGTACCTTTTGGTAAAAAATTCTCAAAGAAAAAAAGACCTGAAAAAAATCAAACTATCGCTACTCTAATACTTCCTTTAAGTTCGTATAGTAGTCCTACGCCTCCACACGTAGCATAATTACTATTAAGCTTTATCTATTTCTTTGAGTGTAGCTGCATAATAATTTTGTAGTTGTAACGTTGCTTGATTCCAATCCCATTTTTCTGCTTCGTTTCGTGCCTCTTTCCTCATAACTTCTCTTTTATCTTTATTATTTAGAATTTTTTTTGTAGCTTCAATCAAACTCTTTTTCCCATTATCTTTTTCATCAGGATCATATAAACAACCATTAATCCCATCGCTAATGATATCTGGTATCCCCCCCTTGTTGGCTCCGATAACTGGACATCCTGCTGCCATTGCTTCTAGTAAAACTAGACCAAGTGTTTCTGTACTAGAAGGAAATAAAAATATATCTCCAGAGGCATACGCGCTAGCAAGTTCATCTCCAGATAAATATCCTATGAAATTAGTCTTGGTATTTTCGAAGATTTTTTCAAGTTGGTTTCTATATGGTCCGTCACCTACAAGTGCTAAGCAAGCATTAGGGATACTTTCTAAGACTGGTTTAATTCTCTCAATTTGTTTTTCTGCTGATAATCTTCCTACATAAATCAATAAGAAATCAGCATCATTATATTCCCCAAATAATTTTTTTCTCATTTTCTCACTTCTCAAATCAGGTCGGAAACTGTAAGTATCTACTCCCCTTTGCCATAGAGCAGTCCTTTGAATACCTTTATCTTTTAACTCATTTACCATAGCAGTGGATGTACATAAATTTAACAAAGCTTGATTATGTGCTGCTTTAAGTAATTCCCACAAAAGTGGCTCTAACATGCCCATACCATAATGTTCTAGATATTTCGGAAGATGAGTATGGTAACTGGCAATTAAAGGAATATTATTAGTTTTCGCCAACCATATGCCACCTAAGCCAAGTACAGCTGGATTAACAACATGTATCAAATCTGGGTTAAATTTTTCTAACCTCTCTGAGACTGCAGGACCAGGTAAACCAAGCTTCAACTCTGGGTATAAGGGTAATGGCATTGCAGCAACTCCAACTACAGTTGCGCCCATATATGATTCTGGACACCCCTCTGGACAAAAAATTATAACTTCATCACCATTTTTTATTAAAAATTCAATCGTTTTAGTCAGTCTTGTGACTATGCCGTCAACTTTAGGTAAAAAAGTTTCAGTAAACAATGCAATTTTCACTTTCTTAAGGTAATTATTTCAGAATTTTTTAATTAGTCTTTATAGCCTCAGCTTGTTTTTTAGTCCAGGATGAAACACAAGGTATGCGCTTAAGATCACATCTATTGGAGTATTTTTTTGCAACTTCAACAACTTCTTCTAATAAGCCATTATCAAGAGTCGTTGGATTTAAACCTAATTCTATAAAGCATTTATTATCAACAATTAGATCATTTTCTACTGCTTCATTCCTTGGATTTGGTAAATAATTGATACCAGCACCTGTTAGAGACGCAACTTTTTTAGCTAATTCTCCAACTTGATGACTTTCAGTCATTTGATTAAAAATTTTAACTCTCTCTCCAGGTTTTGGAGGATTTTCAAGAGCAAGTTGTACACATTTTACAGAGTCTTTTATGTGTATAAAGGCTCTTGTTTGCCCTCCTGTCCCATGAACACTTAATGGATATCCAATTGCAGCTTGCATTAGAAATCTGTTTAGAACAGTTCCATAATCTCCGTCGTAGTCAAATCGGTTTGTTAATCTAGGATCTTTTAAAGTTGCGTCTGTATTTGTTCCCCAAACAATGCCTTGATGAAGATCAGTAATCCTTACAAGATCATTTTTGTTGTAGTAAAGAAATAATAATTGATCTAAAGTTTTAGTCATATGGTAAACACTACCTGGACTTGCAGGGTGTAATATTTCTTCTTCAAAGCGGCTTCCATCTGGTTGTGGAACTTCAACTTTTAGATAACCTTCTGGAATTGTTGCACCTCTATGTGATCCATATCCGTAAACTCCCATTGTTCCTAAATGTACAACATGAATATCTAGATTGCTCTCTACTATCGCAGCAAGAAGGTTGTGGGTGCCATTAACATTATTATCTACTGTATATCTTTTCGTAAAACTAGATTTCATCGAGTAAGGTGCTGCTCTTTGTTCTGCAAAATGGATCACAGAATCTGGTTTTTCATCAATGAGCAAATTGAGTAATTTTTGGTATTGTTTAGAGATATCCATGTTAAGAAATCTCATAGGCTTACCTCCAATTTCTTCCCATGCAGAAAGTCTTTCTGTAATCGAAGCAATTGGAGTTAAAGACTCTACTTCTAAATCAATATCAATTTTTCTGCGACTTAAATTGTCGACAATAATCACATCATGATTTTGCTCTGCTAAATTCACCGCACAAGGCCAACCGCAAAAACCATCTCCACCTAGAACAATAACTTTCACTCAGAACTCCAGAATTAATAGATTCATAATATATTTATTAAATTACTACAGTGTGCTTCCAATTTGCGAAAAAACATTGTAAATAGTTTCAAATCTTCTTTCTTAATATGAAAAATAAAATAATAAGTTTTTATTCTCTTTTTAAACTTTGCTCTAATGAAGAGAATTAGATAGATATGTTTTTTTCCGGTGAACTTGCTACTGCAAAGTCTTGTTTTTTAATTCTTCCTGCCAGAAAAGCTTGCCTGCCAGCTTTCACACCATAATTTATCGCTTGAGCCATTAGAGGGGGATTTTCAGCTTGTGCTATTGCGCTATTGATTAAGACACCATCAGCTCCAATTTCCATAGCTTGAGAAGCTTCACTAGGCACCCCAATTCCTGCGTCAATTATTACTGGCACTTTTGCATTCTCAATGATTATCCCTATATTTGATAAATTTAATAAACCTTGCCCAGAGCCTATGGGCGAGCCCAATGGCATTACAGTTGCACAACCTATCTCTTCTAGTCTTTTTGCAAGAATAGGATCTGCATTGATATAGGGGAGTACATCAAAACCTTTTTTTATTAAAATTTCCGCTGCGTTAATGGTTTCTATTGGATCTGGTAGCAAATACTTTTTGTCAGGAATAACTTCTAACTTCACAAAATTATTTTCTTCTTGCCCAGATAATTTTGCAAGTTCTCTACCCAAAATAGCTATTCTCACTGCTTCATCAGAATTAACACAACCAGCCGTATTAGGAAGCATCCAGTATTTTTTCCAGTTGATCTTTTCGAGTAAATTTTCTCCGGTCTGATCATTTTTAATTCTTCTAACAGCGACGGTTATAATTTCTGTTTCAGAATTTGACAAGCTTTCTACCATATCTTGAGTAGATTTGTATTTGCCAGTACCTACCATTAATCTACTGGAAAATTGTTTTCCACCAATTTGTAAAGAAGAATAATTTTTCATATTTAAAATCCCTTATCTTTAATACCTTTATAAGGTTTGTAATTATTTCTTTTTTCTAACTCCTTACTTTTTTTAATTGCTGTTTTGTTTTTTGGATCTATTACCAAAACCTTTTGATAAGTTGCATATGCCAAGTCGTATTCAAGTAAACGCTGTTGTGCTGATGCGAGGTTATTTAGGGCTATAGGATATTCTGGGAGTGATTTTATTGCAGAGTTATAGTGTTTAATTGCTTTCTTAAATTCATTTTGAGCAGCATAAGAGAATCCTAAAGCATTATTTATTATCGCTTTGGCTTCATCAGGTTCATTGTCATAATTTTCAATTGCTTTTAAAAAAGTTTTAGTTGCTTCAGAATATAATCTTTTTTTAATCTGAATAGAACCAAATTCATATAATTCTGTAGCTTGAGTGAGAGAATCTAAACCTTTCTGCTCAAATTTCACTAAATTTAATTCTTCACTTCTTGTTTTTAGAAATTGTCTGAATACAAAAATAGAAATTACTATTAATACAACAAAAAGAATTATTAAATAAGATTGAAAGGAAGATATTTCCATTATTTAAATTTACTTTTCTAGATTATATTCTTTTTTTACTTACTAACGGAAGAAACAATTTGTTCAAAACACTTAGGATCGTTTAAGGCTAATTGAGCAAGCATTTTTCTATTAATGATAATTTGTGAATTTTTCATGCCATTTATCAACTTGCTATAGTTTGTTCCATTTATCCTGGCAGATGCGTTAATTCTAGAAATCCAAAGTCTTCTAAAATCTCTCTTTCTTCTTCTTCTATCCCTATAAGCATTACAAAGAGCCTTCATAACTCTTTGGTTTGCAGTTCTGAAAAGATTTTTGTTGCCGCCTCTAAAACCTTTTGCAAGATTTAAGATTTTGTTTCTTCTTTTTCTGGCTATGTTGCCTCTTTTTACACGTGCCATGAATATCTAATAAAAAAAATTGGTTAAAGATTTATGCGTATGGAATCATTAATCTTACATTATCAGCATCTCTTTCATCAACTACGGCTTTTGTTGATAGATGTCTTTTTAATTTTGAGCTTTTATGATCAAGTAAATGATTATGAAAAGCTCTTCTTCTCATGAATTTACCCGTCGCTGTAGCTTTAAATCTTTTGGCAGCTGATTTACGAGTTTTTAGTTTAGACATTTAAGTCAAATGTGTTTAATTAGGATAATCTAAACCTTTATACGCATTGGTGCAAATTAAAGTTTTTAATTGATAAGGAAAGTTCTAACTTATGAAACTTAAATTTGCCTTTTTAAACTTGTTTTTAGGATGTATTTCTCTTCTCTTAATAAACACAAAATTTACTTCAAATATAAAAGCAGAAGAACTGCAAAAGGTTGAACTCAATAATGCAATTAAAAAAGGAAAATTTTTAATTGGTTTAAAGCAATATTTAGGCGGGGAGAATGACAGTTTTTCAAAAAAAAAGAATATTAATTTTATCACTGATAAAGGTTTTTTAAACCTGATATCGTCCAACGGTATTAAACATAAATCAAAAAAAATTAATATTAGCTGGGTAGATATACCCATTAAAAATCCAAAAACAATCGAAAGAATTGTTTTTGGTCCTTTTGCTAGCTATGAATCAGCAAAAAAACAAGCAGAGAAACTTAAAGATAAAGGATTTGAGACGACTGTTGCTTACCCTAAAAATTGGGAAGTATGGATTCCATTTGAAGATAATTTGCCAGAGTTTGAATTAAAAAATAAGATTTCCAGAAAAATAAAAAATTTTCAAATTACTCCTGTTCTTAGAAATGAATATAGTGTTATGAAACTTGAAGGACCTATATATATTTATGCTCAAGAGGAAATAAAAATAAATGGAGTCAATTTTGGTAAAAATTTTTATTTATTAAAAGATTCATATGGAACTTGGACATTAGTTCAAAAAATTGAATTTGACGACTATTTGGCAGGTGTTTTGCCATATGAAATTGGACCGAATTCTCCTTTAGAGGCACTCAAGGCTCAAGCAGTTATTGCAAGAACTTGGGGAATATTTAATTCTGATAGATTTAATATGGACAAATATCATTTATGTATAAGCACTCAATGTCAAGTTTATAAGCCTTCTAAAATTTTAAATAAAAACGTAAAAAAAGCTATAGACGCAACTTCAGATTTAATTCTCACTTATGAAAATCAACCAATAAATGCCTTTTACCATGCTTCTAATGGTGGAGTATCTGCTACTGCAGGCGAGTCTTGGCAAATGCAAGATTATTCTTATTTCAATTCAATTATTGATGGTTCTAAATCATTAAATAAAATTTTTAAACTTCCAATTACAAATGAATCTGATTTAAATAATTTTTTAGATTTTGACAAAGAACAGTTTTATGGGAGTAATCATTCTCTTTTTCGATGGAATAAGAAAATTTCTAGTTTTGAAATTAAAGAAAAGTTAATTAAAAACAAACTTATAAATATTAATGAAGATGTTTTGGCTTTAAATTCTATTGAACGTGGACTTAGTGGCAGAGTGACTAAATTGGAAATACAAACAAACAAAGGTGATAAATCTATTGTTCTTGTAAAAGATGATATTCGACGGGTATTAAATTTTATACCTAGTAATTTGTTTACTATTAATAAATTAAATGATGATTTATGGCTTTTGAGAGGAGGAGGCTTCGGTCATGGTGTAGGTTTATCTCAGTCAGGAGCAATTGAAATGGCTAAATTAGGATTCTCTTATGAACAAATATTGAATCATTACTATGGAGATGCAAAACTGAAAAAATTTGAGATATTGTCTCAATGAAAGTTAAGTAATTCAAAATTTACTTTTATGAGTAAGGGTTTTTATAAAAATCGAAGATTGAAGTCGTTTTTATTTCTTAGTGCTTGTTTTTTAGTAGCTTTTATTCCTCATGCTTACAATATCGAAAATTTCTTATATATTATATTGACTCTTTCTTTTGTGATTGTTTTTTACGGTTTAATAGTTATTTCTAGAAATTTCAAAAGGAAGAACGTTTTAAATACTGTAAGCAGAAGAATTAGCAATAAAGATTTACCTGTACTTGATATTTTAGTCGCAGCTAGAGATGAAGAGAATGTCATAGCAAGATTAGTTGAAAGATTATTTAGTTTAGATTATCCAAAAAATAAATTAAATATTTACATAATCGATGATGGTAGTTCTGATAAGACGCCTTTAATTTTAGATCGATTATCTAGACAATATGACAAGCTAAAAGTCGTAAGTCGTTCTCCAAATGCAGGAGGAGGAAAGTCAGGAGCTTTGAATTATGCCTTGAAGTTTACTCATGGTGAATGGTTATTAGTTTTGGATGCTGATGCCGAATTAAAACAAGATTCTTTGATAAGGTTATTTAGTTTTGTAGAAGAGGGTGATTGGTCTGCAGTTCAACTAAGAAAATCAGTTACAAATGTAAGTAAGAATTTTTTAACTTCATGTCAGTCAATGGAGATGGCTATGGACGCAATCTTTCAATATGGAAGATTATCAGTCGCTGGAGTTTCTGAATTAAGGGGAAATGGCCAATTAATTAAGAAAGAAACATTATTGGCATGTGGTTCTTTTAATGAAGATACAGTTACAGACGATCTTGATTTGAGTTTAAGATTATTGTTATCAAAATCTAGAATTGGAATCTTATGGGATCCTCCAGTCATGGAGGAAGCAGTTGAGAATTTAAATGCTTTATTAGCGCAAAGGCAAAGATGGGCAGAGGGGGGTTTGCAAAGATTCTTTGATTATGGAGATCAATTATTTACTAATAAAATTGATTATTTGCAGAAATTTGATTTAACTTACTTTTTCATCTTGCAATATGCATTACCAATCATTTCTATTTTTGATTTAGTTTTCAGTATTGCTTTATTAGATTCACCAATTTACTGGCCTATTTCATTCACAGCTTTTATGTTATCTGGAATTGCTTTTTGGTACGGTTCTTCTTGTAAAAGTGAAGTACCTGTATTGCAAAAAAGTAATTTTTTGATGGTATTTGTATCTGTTTTTTATCTATCACATTGGTTTTTAGTAATTCCTTGGGTAACAATAAAGATGTCTATTTTCCCAAAAAAGATACTCTGGCGAAAAACTCTTCATACTGGAGTTTAATTTATTCATCAAGGTCTATAATTTCTCCATTAAAAAAATTTGCTAAGTTTTTTGAACTATCATCATAAGTTTCTTCGTTAGATATTTTTGTTGACGAATTAGTTTTTGGTTCTATTTGTTTTATTGGTCGAAAATTATTTACTTCATTTTGGGTTGTTTCTAGAGTGTTTGTTGGGTTACTTTTGTTTAATTGTTTGGTTGAAAAATTAAGTATTATTCCATCTCCAAATATCTTTTTTACAGTATTTTCAATTATAAGTTTTCTGCTTTTTATCATATTTTCCCAGTTTGGAGATAATGCAATTGTGATTTTCTCCGAATCAAAACTTTCAAGTTCGGCTTGTTGTGAAAGTAACATTCTTGTTGATGGTAACTCTAATTTAGAAAGAATTAATTCCCATTTGTCATTTAAATTATTTGATCCAAGATTATTTTGGTTTTTGTCAGAAATATTTTCTATACTTTCTTTTTCAAGAACGTCAAATTTTTCTAATTTATCGTCTTTTTTTTCAATTAATTCCTCGCGAGTTATCTCTTTTTTGGTAATTGCTTTTTGAATTTCATTAGAAATATTTTCTTTATTAATAATTGCAATGCCTTTTCTAGTTTCATGCTTTTCTTCAGTCGAATTATTTTTACTTTCTTGCTTACCTTCAAATCTATTTATCTCTTGATTATCTAGAAGGCCAGTTAAATGTATCTCAAACCAAAGCCTTGGATTATCACTTGTTTTGATTTGATATTCAATATTTCTCAGATTATTATGCCAATTAATTATTGTTGATTTCTTTATTGTTTTCGAGATTTTATCCAATTCATCTCGAAATTCATCAGACGTATAATAAAGATTTGAATATTTATTATCTGTAGTGTGAAGTAGTAGATCTCTAGTTATATTCAATAATCCGATAATTATTTGAAGAGGTTCGTTTCCGGCATCATATAGTTTGTTGCAAGTGATAATTAATGACTCTGGATTATTCTCAACCAATGATTTAATCAGATTTTTTAATTCACTTTCTGATACTTCTCCTAGGAAGTTTTGGATATTATTAATTGTTATCCCTTCTGGTAAAAGATTCAATTGTTCAAGGAGGCTTTGTGCATCTCTCATACCTCCATTAGATCTTTTTGCAATCATTTTTAAGGCCTGAACTTCGTACTCAATAGATTCTTTTTCGGCGATTTCTGATAAATGTTGAAAAATATCACTAGGGCTTATTCTTCTAAAATCAAACTTTTGGCATCTACTTTTTATTGTATTTAATACTCTCTCAGGATTTGTTGTCGCAAGGATAAATACAACTCTTGAGGGTGGTTCTTCAATAGTTTTTAATAAAGCATTTGAAGCTGCCGTTGAAAGCATATGACATTCATCAATAACATATACTTTCCATCTTGCTTGAGTAGGTGCAAATCTCGCTCTTTCTATAATTTCTCTTATATTTTCTACTCCTGTATTTGATGCTGCATCAATCTCGATAATATCTAGAGCGCTCCCATCTGCAATTTGCCTACATAAGTCACATTTACAACAAGGAGTTATCGTAGGTTGGTCGAATGCCTGGCAATTTAGAGATTTTGCAAATATTCTTGCACTTGATGTTTTTCCAGTGCCTCTTGAACCATTAAAAAGATATGCAGGAGCAATTTTTTTTGTTAATAGTGCTTGTTTGAGTGTAATGGATATAAATTTTTGCCCAACCAGTTCGTCTAAGTTGTTTGGTCTATATTTTTGATGAAAAGGCTTATGTATATTTGGCATTTATTTTTCATTAAATTAGAAAAATTTGGGATTCATTGAAAAAAATTAAACTCTAATTTTATGCAGACTCTTTAATGATTCTTTTTGATCCTGATGGTAGTTTAACAATTTTAGATGTGAACAAATTATCTACCATTTTTTTCGTAATTGTGAATTTTTTTACATTTTCTTCAGAAGGCAAAGTGTACATTATGTCTAGCATTAGCTCTTCAATTATTGATCTTAATGCTCTTGCACCTGTTTTTCTTTTATATGCTTCATTTGCTATCGCCTCAACAGAATCAGGTTCGAATGATAATTCAACATTATCCATACTTAGCAAAGTTTTGAATTGCTTTACTAATGCATCTCTTGGTTGAGTCAAAATAGATTCTAAAGTTTCTTTAGTAAGACGATCTAATACAGCACAAACGGGAATTCTTCCAATAAATTCTGGAATTAGGCCATATTTCACTAAATCATCTAATTCTAAATTTTTCAGGGAATCTCTTGGGTCTACTATTTTTTTTGCATCAACTTTGTTTTGATCTGAATTGGTGGTAAATCCTATAGAGTGTTTACCCATTCGCTTTTGAACAATATCCTCTAAACCTATAAAAGCTCCACCGCAAATAAATAATATTTGACTCGTATCAATTTGGATGCAGTCATGATATGGATGTTTTCTTCCGCCTTGTGGCGGTACATTAGCAATTGTTCCTTCAAGCATTTTTAATAATGCTTGCTGTACTCCTTCACCAGATACATCTCTAGTAATTGAAGGATTCTCGCTTTTTCTTGCAATTTTATCTATTTCATCAATATAAATAATGCCTTTTTGAGCTAGTTCTACATTCATTTCTGATTTCTGTAGAAGCCTTAAAAGTATGTTTTCAACATCCTCCCCAACATATCCAGCTTCTGTCAAAGTCGTTGCATCAGCTACTGCAAAAGGAACATCCAGAAACTCTGCTAAAGTTTGCGCCAATAATGTTTTGCCACTTCCAGTAGGGCCGATGAGTAAAATGTTTGATTTTTGTAATTTAGTTGCTTGTGAATCTGTTGAATTGTTATTTTTACTATCTTCTTTAACTTTCCAAGCTAATCGCTTGTAGTGATTGTATACGGCTACTGATAATATTTTTTTTGCAGATTCTTGTCCAACCACTTGATTATCTAGAAAACTTTTAATTTCTAATGGCTTAGGAATTGAGGTTAATTCTAAAGGAACAGATTTTTTGGGATTATCAGTTGGTAATTTCTTTTTTACTTGTGGAGAGTTGTTTGTATTCGTTTGATTATCAAGTAGTTCTTCATCGAGAATTTCATTGCAAAGATCTATGCACTCATCACAGATATAAACCCCAGGACCAGCTATAAGCTTTCTTACTTGGTCTTGTGATTTCCCGCAAAATGAACATTTAAGATGGGCGTCGAATTTAGCCATCGATTATAAGTTTTTAAAGTGAAAGGTGTTAAATATTCCCTATTCACTAGGATTGCTTATAAATAACGATTCGTCATCATATTCTTAAAAAATCAGTATCCCTTGTCACTTTTTGATAACTTTATCAATTAATCCATAATCGACTGCTTCTGAGGGAGATAAAAAGTAATCTCTTTCTGTATCTTCATTAATTTTTTCTAAAGGTTGACCTGTATGTTCCGCTAAAAGCGAATTTAATGTTTTCTTGAGAAAAAGTATTTCTTTAGCTTGTATTTCAATCTCTACTGCTTGACCTTGTGCACCTCCCAGAGGTTGATGAATCATAATCCTAGAGTTTGGTAAAGCCAATCTTTTCCCCTTTGCTCCTCCAGAAAGTAGAAATGCTCCCATACTTGCCGCCACTCCAAAGCATATTGTCACTACATCAGGGGATATTTGTTGCATAGTATCGTATATGGCCATTCCTGCAGTTACTGAACCTCCAGGAGAATTGATATATATTTGTATGTCTTTTTCGGGATCTTCAGCTTCAAGAAATAATAATTGTGCAACAAGTGAATCAGATACTTGATCATTAATTCCAGTACCTAAAAAAATTATTCTCTCCCTCAATAGTCTTGAATATATATCAAAAGCTCTTTCTCCTCTACCTGATTGTTCTATAACGGTGGGAACAGCAGCAATAGTTTTATTATTACTTTCGTAAGAACTTATTGAGCTTTGGATTAAATGTTTTTTTTCTGAGTTCACAAATTAGTTTCCGTCTTATAAATAATTTAAGGGGTTTTTGTTTAATTAGTAAGAAATTTCATAAATTATTTTTTTTCTTTTTGATTTTGAGTTTTTGTAGTTTTTGTATTTTTTGCAGTTTTTGTAGCAGTTTTTGTGGCTTTTGTTGTTTTGGAGGTTTTGGTAGTTTTAGAAGTTTTTGTAGTTTTTTCTTTTACTTCAGAATTTTCTTCAAGCCAAACTATTAATTTTTCTTTGAGTAAATCGTTAGTTATTACTTCTGTTAATTTTTTTATATCTATTTGTTTTGAAGATTGAGAGATTGCATCTTCATAATCTTTCATTTTTAAATCAATTTCATCTTTCTCAACTTTTATGTTTTCTGTTTCTGCTAATGCTTTTAAAGCTAAATTTCTTTGAACATTTTTTTCAGCCTGAGGCCTTGTGGACTCTGCTAATGACTTAACTAATTCCGGAGTGAAAGTAGATTTAACATCAAGACCTTGTTGAGCAAATCTTTGAGCGGTTTGTTCAATATTATTCCTCACTTCAATATCAATCATAGATTTTGGAATTTCAGCAACCAATTCGTTTGTCAAGGCATCTAGTAAAGCTTCAATTTTGATATCTTTTTGAGTTTTTTCAAAATTGTCTTTAAGTTGCTTTTCAATATCTTTCTTTAACTCTTTTAATGATTCTTTGTTGCCAGACTGTTTTGCAAAATCGTCATTAAGTTCAGGCAATTCTTTTTCCTTAAGATCCTTAAGATTTACTTCAAAGATTGCCTCTTTGCCTCTTGAATCCTCATGAGAATAATCTTCAGGAAATTTAAGGTTAAGTGTTTTAGTATCACCAATTTTCATCTTTACGATTCCCTCAACGAAACCGGGAATCATTTTGTTCTTTTCTAACTCAAGATCCATTGATTCACTTGTTCCACCATCAATTTCTTTACCAGAATCTTTATATTTTCCTTTGAAACTAACTACAGCAATATCGCCTAATTTTGCTGCTCTATTGGTAACTGGAATAATGTTTGCAAACTGATTTCTAGATTTTTCTAGCGCTTCATCTATTGACTTAGGATCAAACTTTGTTTTTGATATTTCAACATTTAATCCTTTGGATTTTTTAAGTTTTAATTCTGGGGCAACATCAGTTTGAAGAGTAACCTTAAGTGATTTTTCAGGGCTAAACTTTGCAAGTAAAGATTCAAATCCATCTACCAATTCTGGCTCACTTAGTGGCTCTATAGATTTTATTTTTAATGCTTCTTGCCATGATTTATCTATAATTTTTTCCAGAGCAGAAGCATGTAATTGTGTAATGCCAATTCTTTGGATTAAGACTTGTTTAGGAATTTTACCAAGTCTAAATCCCGGAATTTTAGCCGAACGACTGATAGAACTGATTGTTTCATTCACACAAGTTTTGCATGTCTCAGATGGTATTTCTAATTCAAATGAGATTCTACTTTGAGGCAGAGGAGTTGTTTTGACTATTAATGCTGCTTTAGCCATTTTTTTTATTTATTACTAAAAGCCGAAACTTAATTATTTCACATTATGTGATTTCCTTGAAAGTTATTTTTTTGATAAAGTAAAAAAAATAGTCAATCTATTTATAAAAATCATTTTAAAGTGTGAGACAATTTCCGTTTTTGCCTAATAGGCCATTAAAAGTTGCTGTTTTGGGATCTTCAGGTGCTGTGGGATCTGAATTACTAAATATTCTTGAACAACGTAATTTCCCAATATCAGAACTGGTCTTGCTTTCATCAGAGCGTTCAGAAGGAAAAAAAATTATTTGGAAAGGTGAAGAATTAGTTACAAAAAAAACAACCAAGGAAGAATTTCTGAATCTTGATTTAGTTTTAGCTTCAGCCGGTGGAAGTATTTCAAAAAAATGGTTGCCTACCATTTTGGAACAAAATGCTTTATTGATAGATAATTCAAGTGCTTTCAGATTAGATAATAATGTACCTCTTATAGTTCCTGAAGTTAATGGTAGTGACGTAATTAATCATGATGGGGTAATAGCGAATCCAAACTGCACTACCATTTTGCTGACATTAGTTCTAGCTCCGTTAAATAAACTTTCGACTATTAAAAGAGTTGTTGTCTCAACATATCAATCCGTAAGTGGTGCAGGCCAATTGGCGATGGAGGAACTAAAACTTTTAACTGAAAAATATCTTCGAGGTAATCCTCAAAAAAGTGAAGTTTTGCCATACTCACTGGCTTTTAATTTGTTTTTGCATAATTCACCTATGCTTGCAAATAATTACTGCGAAGAAGAGATGAAAATGGTTAATGAGACTAGGAAAATATTAAATATTGCTGATTTAAAGCTCTCTGCTACATGTGTTCGAGTCCCAGTACTGAGAGCACATTCTGAATCGATCAATATTGAATTTGCTGGTGTAGTTGAGCCTAAAGATGCTCTTGAAGAATTAAAAAAATCTCCTGGAATTGAAATTATTGAAGATTACAAAAATAATAGATTTCCTATGCCAAATGATGTTATGGGAAGGGATAATGTTGCTGTTGGCAGGCTAAGAACTGATATAAGTCAGCCTAATGGATTAGAATTATGGTTATGTGGAGATCAAATAAGAAAAGGAGCAGCTCTTAATGCTGTTCAAATAGCTGAGTTATTAATTCCAAAAAAATGATTACAGACAAAAATGAGTGTAATAAACCACTATTTGGAAGAATATTGACTGCAATGGTTACTCCATTCACTGAAAATGGAGATGTAGATTATGAATTAGCTATAAAACTATCAAATTATCTTTTTGAGAACGGTTCCGATGGAATTGTGCTATGTGGTACTACTGGAGAATCTCCTACTCTTTCATGGGCGGAACAGCATGATCTATTTATTGCGGTAAAAGGATCTTTGGATGCAACCTGTAAAGTAATAGTTGGCACTGGTAGTAACTGTACTAGCGAGGCTGTGGAAGCTACAAAAAAAGCATATGACTCTGGTGCCGACGGTGCTTTGGTAGTTGTGCCTTATTACAATAAGCCACCGCAAGAAGGTCTTTATAAACATTTCAGTTCTATTGCTAATTCTGCAAAGGATTTGCCTCTTATGCTTTATAACATTCCTGGAAGGACAGGATGCAATTTATTACCTGATACTGTGAAGAAACTTATGGATTTTTCAAATATTCTCAGTATTAAAGCTGCAAGCGGTAGAATAGAGGAAGTAACAGAATTAAGAGCTGTTTGTGGCTCTCAACTCTCTGTATATAGTGGCGACGATTCATTGTTGCTTCCAATGTTATCTGTAGGTGCTGTAGGAGTAGTAAGTGTTGCAAGTCATTTGGTTGGATTGCAATTGAAAGAGATGATTCATTCCTTTCAAAGTGGAGAGGTTTCCAATGCGCTTGCCATTCATGAAAAACTTCAGCCTCTTTTTAAAGCACTTTTTATGACTACTAATCCAATCCCAATTAAGGCTGCTTTGGAGCTATCGGGATGGGATGTAGGTAATCCTAGAAGTCCTTTGTCACCATTAACCAATGACATGAAAAAGCAACTATCTTTTATCCTGAAATCCTTATAATAGGGATTATATTTAACTTGATAATTAAATTTAAATAAACCTTATTTGATTACAAGCAGGCCTTCATAAATTTCAAAATTATGCAATCAAGTACAAATTCAACTGTAAATAGATCTACTCATGATTCATCAAGATCTAAAAGTAATACGCCAGCTCTACGAGTAATACCTTTAGGAGGACTGCATGAAATAGGAAAGAATACTTGCGTTTTTGAATATGGTGATGAATTAATGCTTGTTGATGCTGGTCTAGCTTTCCCATCTGATGGTATGCATGGTGTAAACGTTGTTATGCCAGATACAACTTTTTTAAAAGAAAATCAAAGAAGAATAAAAGGAATGATTGTCACTCACGGGCATGAAGATCATATTGGAGGTATTTCTCATCATCTAAAGCATTTTAATATTCCGATTATTTATGGCCCAAGACTGGCAATGTCAATGCTTAGAGGAAAAATGGAGGAAGCAGGGGTATCTGATAGAACAACTATACAGACAGTAAATCCAAGAGATGTTGTAAAAGTAGGACAACATTTTTCTGTTGAATTTATTCGAAATACCCATTCAATTTGCGATAGCTTTTCTTTAGCAGTTACAACACCTGTAGGCACAATTATTTTCACGGGAGATTTTAAGTTTGATCATATGCCAGTAGATGGAGAGCAATTTGATATTGAAAGAATGGTGCATTACGGAGAGAAGGGTGTTTTATGCATGTTCAGTGATTCGACTAATGCCGAAGTTCCAGGTTTTTGTCCTTCTGAGAAGACTATCTATCCCTCTTTAGAAAAACATATTGCAGAGGCAAAAGAACGAGTTATTCTTACCACTTTTGCTAGTTCTGTTCATAGAGTGACAATGATCTTAGAATTGGCTATGAAACATGGAAGAAAGGTCGGTTTGTTGGGTAGATCGATGATAAATGTTATTGCTAAGGCGAGAGATATTGGTTATATGAAATGCCCAGATGATTTGTTTGTTCCTATCAAGCAAATTAGAGATTTGCCAGATAGGGAGACCCTATTATTAATGACGGGAAGTCAAGGAGAACCCCTCGCAGCTTTAAGCAGAATCTCTCGTGGTGAACATCAGCATGTTCGTCTTAAGACTACTGATACTGTAATATTTTCAGCCAGCCCAATTCCTGGTAATACTATTTCTGTTGTTAATACAATAGATAGATTAATGAAACTCGGAGCAAAGGTTGTTTATGGAAAGGGTGAGAATATTCATGTTTCTGGTCATGGTTTTCAAGAAGATCAAAAGTTAATGTTGGCACTCGCAAAACCTAAGTTTTTTGTTCCTGTTCATGGAGAACATAGAATGCTTGTTTGTCATGGCAAGAGTGCACAAACTATGGGTGTTCCAAAGGATAATATTTTAATTATTGAAAATGGAGATGTAGTTGAGTTAACACCTAATTCTATTCAAAAGGGTGATCCTGTTAAAGCTGGTGTTGAACTGCTTGATAACTCACGAAATGGGATAGTAGATGCTCGAGTATTAAAGGAAAGGCAGCAATTAGCTGGGGATGGTGTAGTAACTGTTTTAGCTCCTATTAGTACAGATGGGAAGATGGTTGCGCCTCCCAGAGTTAATTTAAGAGGAGTTGTTACTACTGCAGAGCCAAGAAAAATGTCTATGTGGACAGAACGAGAAATAAGTTGGGTCTTAGAAAATAGATGGAAACAATTATCTAGACAAACTGGGCCGAATAATTTTGAGGTAGATTGGATTGGTGTTCAAAGAGAAATTGAAAATGGTTTATCGAGAAGAATGAGAAGAGAATTACAAGTTGAACCACTTATTTTGTGTTTAGTTCAACCTGCTCCAAGTGGAACTCGTGCTTATATTCCAAAGATGACCGAAGAGCAAAATTTCTCTAATAGAAATAGAAATAATAATAATTTCCACAAGAAATCAAACAATAATCATCCTAATAATTCAAATAACCCACAAAATACCCAAAAAAGTCCAAAAGTTTCACAGAATCCATCGGGTGAGACTGCTACAGAAGATTCTTTTGAAGGTAGAACAAGAAGAAGAAGATCTGCTTTAACATCTTAACTTTTTTCAAAATTTATATAGTTTTTATCCCAAACAATTTTTAAAAACTCTTGCAGATTAATTTGACCATTATTTTTTTCATAAATTGAAGTTGCTAATTTTGTCAGATTTTTAGAACTATATTGCTTTGCAGATTTTTCTTTCAAAAATCTATTTAAAATTGTGCACCTCGCTTCAATACACATACTATTTAGGAGATTTCTATCGATACCTTTTACATCTTTACAATATAAATACGCTAGTTCACTAAGATCATTACGTTCATTATTGTATTTGCTCATTTTTTGGGAAAAATTATTTATCCTTTCAGAACAACCAGGATAGATGCCTTCTAAGGCAGGAATAATTTTTTTTCTTACTAAATTTCTTTTTAATTTAAGATCTGAATTTGTAGGATCTTCCCAGACTGGGATCTTCATATCATTGCAAAATTGTTTTGTATCTTCTCTACTGAAAATTAATATTGGTCTTATTAAAAAAATTTGATTTTCTATTAATCTTTTACTCTCAATATTACTCAGACCTGCAAAATTGCTTCCTCTAGATAAATTGAGGATAAATGTTTCTGCATTATCACTACTCGTGTGACCAGTTAACAAATAAATATTATGTTTTTGCTGGTTTGTATTTAATAAAGTTTTGGCTCTTTCATATAATTTTTTATATCTCCATTCTCGTGCTTTTTCTTCTGAAGAAATACTTTTTTTATTTGCTTTATCAAAAGAGAATGAAATATTTTTATCTTCGCAATAATCTTTTAATTCAAGAGCATATAGTGATGATTTTTCGTGCCACTGATGATCTCCATGCCAAACACTAATAGACCAATTATGTAGTTTTTTTAGGTCATTAATTAGGTTTAATAAGGCCATTGAGTCTTGCCCCCCGGAAACACTTATTAAAATATTGGATCCTTTGGGAATTAATATTTTTTTGCTAAGAATCTCCTTATGAAGGTGATGATGCCATGATGACCAATTTTTCTGAGGTAATTTTTTATCAGTCATTTTGTGTTGCTCAGATAATATTTTTTAAAAAATGCACTGTTTTACTAAAACAATGTCACAATCGGGTAATAAATTCATTAAGTAAATGAGTCTGATTAATCTTTTGCCACAAAAAATCAAGGAAGAGTTAAGAAGCAAATCCTTACTCAAAGTTATTTCAGGATTGAATAATTTCGATATTCAATCTGTGAAAATAATTGTTGAGGCTGCTTCATTAGGAGGTGCAGATCTTGTCGATATTGCTTGTAAACCTGAACTAGTTGATTTAGCACTCAAGAATTCAACTCTACCCGTTTGTGTTAGTTCAGTAGTGCCTAAATCTTTTCAAGATTCTGTAAAAGCAGGAGCATCATTAATTGAAATAGGAAATTACGATACTTTTTATGAAAAAGGCATTAATTTTTCAGATAAAAAAGTTTTAAACATTACAAAAGAGACGAGGGATTTATTGCCTAATGTTCCTTTATCAGTAACTGTTCCTCATACTATGCCTATTGATAAACAAGTTGATCTTGCTATAAAGCTAGTGGAAGAAGGTGTTGATATTATTCAAACAGAAGGTGGCACCAGTGCAACTCCTTACTCTTCAGGAATTCAAGGCTTTTTTGAAAAATCAGTACCAACTCTTGCAGCTACCTATGCTATTTATCAAGAATTTAAGAAACAATCTCTGAATATACCAATCATGAGTGCCTCTGGATTAAGCCAAGTAACTTGTCCACTAGCAATATCCTCTGGAGCCTCAGCAGTTGGCGTTGGATCTGTAGTTAATAAATTAGATGATTTAATTTCGATGATTGCGGTTGTTAGGGGCTTAAAAGAATCTTTGAAAAATTCAATAATTGGAGAAAAAATTTCTTAGTATAGCAATACCCTTTTGCTACTAGGTTGATGAACAACTATAAGCTTCAAGCTCCCTACGAACCAAATGGAGATCAACCTGAAGCTATTAAAAAATTAGTTAAAGGCGTCAATACTGGTAAAGAGTTTCAGACTCTTTTAGGCGCTACTGGAACTGGTAAAACATTTACTATTGCGAATGTAATTCAACAAACGGGAAGACCAGCACTTGTATTAGCCCATAACAAAACGTTAGCCGCACAACTATGTAATGAATTAAGGGAATTTTTTCCAAAAAATGCTGTTGAGTACTTCATTTCTTACTATGATTATTATCAACCTGAAGCTTATGTACCCGTAAGTGATACTTACATAGCCAAAACGGCTTCAATTAATGAAGAAATAGATATGCTTAGGCATTCTGCAACACGCTCATTATTTGAAAGAAAAGATGTAATTGTTGTAGCTTCAATAAGTTGTATTTATGGTCTTGGTATACCGAGTGAGTATTTAAAAGCTGCAGTTAAATTTGAAGTAGGAAAATCAATAAATCTACGTTCTTCTTTGAGGTCTCTCGTTGAGAATCAATATACTAGAAATGATATTGAAATTACTAGAGGCAGATTCAGAATTAAAGGTGATGTTTTAGAAATCGGTCCAGCTTATGAGGATAGATTAATTAGAATCGAATTATTTGGTGATGAAGTTGAAGCTATTAGATATGTTGACCCTACTACAGGAGAAATACTTGAAAGTTTGGAACAAGTTAGCGTTTACCCAGCGAAGCATTTTGTGACCCCAAAAGAAAGACTTGAGAGTGCAATAAGTGCAATTAGAAGTGAATTAAAAACTCAACTAGATAAATTTACATACGAAGGAAAATTATTAGAGGCTCAACGTCTAGAACAACGCACAAAATATGATTTAGAAATGCTAAGAGAGGTCGGTTATTGTAATGGAGTTGAGAATTATGCTCGTCATTTATCAGGCAGGGAGGAAGGCTCACCGCCAGAATGCTTAATAGATTACTTTCCCAAAGATTGGTTGTTGGTAGTTGATGAGAGTCATGTAACATGTCCTCAACTTCATGCAATGTACAACGGTGATCAATCTAGAAAAAAAGTTTTAATAGATCATGGTTTTAGATTGCCCAGTGCTGCAGATAATAGACCTTTAAAATGTGAAGAGTTTTGGGAAAAATCAAAACAGACATTATTTATAAGTGCAACTCCGGGTCAATGGGAATTAGATCAATGTGATGGTGAATTTATTGAGCAAGTTATAAGACCAACTGGGGTATTAGATCCTGTAATTGATGTAAGACCTAGTGAGGGCCAGATAGAAGATCTGTTATCTGAAATAAGAATTAGAGCTGAAAAGAATCAACGAGTGCTAGTGACAACACTTACTAAGAGAATGGCTGAAGATCTAACTGATTTTTTATCTGAAAATAAAGTAAGAGTTAGATATTTGCATTCCGAAATCCATTCAATTGAAAGAATTGAAATTATTCAAGACCTCAGAATTGGCGAATATGATGTTTTGGTAGGAGTTAATTTATTAAGAGAGGGACTAGATCTTCCTGAAGTATCCTTAGTTGCCATTTTAGATGCTGATAAAGAAGGTTTTCTCAGAGCTGAAAGGTCATTGATTCAAACAATAGGAAGAGCTGCAAGACATGTTGAAGGTGTTGCCTTGCTTTATGCAGATAACTTCACGGATTCAATGAAAAGAGCAATATCTGAAACTGAAAGAAGAAGAACTATTCAAAAAAAATATAACCAAGTCAATGGTATTACTCCAAAACCTGCAGGCAAAAAAATAGAAAATTCAATATTATCTTTTCTAGAACTTTCCAGAAAACTAGATGCTGGTGGTTTATCTAAAGATTTAATAAATATAGTTAATAACAAAACTGACGCAATTCTCAGTTCCAGTGATAATCAATGTTTGCTCGAAGAATTGCCTGACTTAATTGAAAAGTTAGAAATTAAAATGAAAGATGCTGCAAAAGAGTTAAATTTTGAAGAAGCAGCAAATTTGAGGGATAGAATCAAAAAATTAAGACAAAAATTGGCAAGAAATAATTAAAAAGAACTTATTTTTCTAATTCGAAATGATTATGAATCGCATTAACTGCTTTGTCACAATCTTTTTCTAAGACAATACATGAAGTCCTGATTTCACTAGTGGCAATCATTTCAATATTGATATTTTTGTCAGCCAATGCTCTAAAGATTTTTCCAGCTGTTCCAACCTTAAATGCCATTCCCGCTCCTACAGTACTTACTTTGGCTATAGCAGGGCCATCTTCAATGTATGATCCGGGTAATTTTTTTATTAGGGCTTCAAAAACTAAGTTAGCTTTTTCTCTATCTTGTTTATTCATTGTAAGACTAATATCTTTAGTTTTAAAAGAGGAAATTCTTTCAGACTGAACGATAGTATCGATAAGTAAATTATTTTCAGCTAATGCTAAACATATTGATGCTGCTACACCAGGACGATCAGGCAGTTTTCGAAAACTTACTTGAACTTGGTTTTTATCTAATGCAATTCCTCTTACTTCAGGTTGATCTTGTTTTTCATTGATTGGATTAACAAATATTTGTGTATCGGATAACTTAAATTTCTCAGCAACAAATCTAATAGCTTTTGGTATATTATTGATTTCAATTACACAGCTGACTTTAATTTCACTAGTAGCTATTAACCTCACATTGATATTCGCTTGAGATAAAGTATCAAATAAATCAGCTGAAACACTAGGTCTGCCCATAATGCCTGCTCCTTGAATACTTAATTTTGTCATGTTTGTTTTTAAGTTATATTCTCCTCCTAATTGACTAGTTATAAGTTCACATTGTTCTGCAGTCTTTTTAATTTCTAATTCACTAACAGTAAATGTAATATCGTTTTTATTTCCATCATTTGTCGCTTGTATTATTAAATCTACACTAATACTTGCTTCTGAAAGTTTTTCAAATATTTGTGCAGCAATCCCAGGCCTATCAGGAATATTCGAGAGACTGAATACTGCTTGGTTTTCTAATACCTCAAGACTATTGACTGTTTTTGTTAATTCTAAGCTTCCTCTTTTTAGCGGGAGAGGTTGGATTTGACTTTCTAGAAGAGTCCCACTTGAGTCACTTTGGCTTGATTTGACACACAATTTAATTCCATAATTGCGAGCAATTTCTACTGCTCTTGGATGCAGAACTGAAGCACCGACACTTGCAAGTTCAAGCATTTCCTCGCAGCTGATTTCATCTAAGAGTTTTGCATTAGGAACAATTCTTGGATCAGTGGTAAGAACTCCTGGAACGTCTGTATAAATTTCGCACGTCTCAGCTCCTAAAGCTGTTGATAAAGCTACTGCGGAAGTATCTGAACCACCTCTACCCAAAGTTGTAATTTCCATTGAACCCGTATGGCTTAATGTTGTTCCTTGAAATCCAGCCACTACAACTACAAAACCCTGATTTATATAATTTTGGATCCTTTCTGTTTTAATATCCAGAATTCTCGCTTTCCCATGAATTGATTCAGTTATGATTCCAACCTGGCTACCGGTCATTGAAATTGCAGGTATTCCGTATTCGTTTAGTGCCATTGAGAGAAGAGCTATGGTTACTTGCTCTCCAGTTGAGAGAAGCATATCCAATTCTCTTCGATTAGGATTTTTACTAATTGATTCCGCTAAACAATTTAAATCATCTGTAGTGTGCCCCATTGCAGAAACAACTACGACAATTTCATTTCCTGCTTCTTTACTTTGACAGATGCTACTTGCAATATTTTTAATTTTTTTAACATCACCTACAGAAGTACCGCCAAATTTTTTTACTAGTAAAGCCATATTTAAATCATAATGTAAATTCTTAAACTTATAATTTGGTTAACTTAAATTAATTAATTTCTCTGTAAAAACATTTATAGGATTATTACCTTGTTTTAGTAATGATTCAATATCTAGTAAGTTACTCATTAAATTAATTAAATATTCTTGAGATATATTTTTGACTTTTCTTCTAATAAAAAAAATTCTTTTTGGATTAGAAATGCCTGCAAGATTACAAATCTTTTCTGCATTATCGTTACCTGAATTAACTGCTAATTTTATAATGGTATGAATTCTTATTTGACTAATTAAACCTGCATTTAGTTTTAAAGCAGGTTCTCCTTTCTGTAAGGAATAATTTATTTCTATGAGGCTTTGATTAATATTTTTTTGTAAGAGAAGATCAATGATTTTGAAAATATTGGATTGATGATCACTAAATATTTTTTTAACATCATTACTTTTAAGAAAAAGTTGTGAATTCGAATCACTTGATACTGCAGAAAGGTATGTTTTTGCTTTAGCTAATTCATTTATGAGTTTAAAACTATCATTACCAACTGAATCAATTATTAATTCAGCTGCATTTTTATCAATTTTGATATTCATTTTAATTGCTGCATCTTCTAAAAATCTTTTTTGTCCCTCATAGTCCCAGATTTCTGGTAGAGAAAATGACTTTTCTTTAGCTAAATTATTTTTGATAAGTTTTTGTAAAAATTTAGTACTCTTTAGTCTTGAGTCTGGTTTTTTTGTATTTTGTAAAATGAAATAAGTATTTCGAGGTATATTGTCATGAATTTTTTCGAATTTAGTTCTTAGATCCTCATTTTTGGCAGTAAAAATTGGATTATTTTTCAATGTAACTATTCTGTATCCCTCTCCAAAAGGAGGTGTAAGAACTTCATCAAAAGCTTTATTGACTTGCTCATCATCATCTCCATTTAAATTTGTTACGTTTATTTCTTTCCATTCTTTGGATACTTCCTTATCAATTAATTGTTGAATAAATGTATTTTGAGCATTTAAATCATTACCCCATAATATTTGTATTGGCATAATAGCTCAATAAAAACCATATATTAACTATGATTACTTCTAACACAAATTAAATTTAATGGTAATAGATCATCCAATTTTTTTGGAAAGCATCAGATTCATAAGATCTCATTTATTAGCCAATGATCTAAATTATTTGGAAAAAAAAGTCTTAGAGAGATTAGTCCATACTTCAGGAGATTTTTCTGTTCAAAAACTTGTAAATTTTAGTGAAGGTGCTTGCGAAAAAGGGCTTCAGGCTCTTAAAAATGGCGCTCCGATTTTAACTGATACTGATATGGCAGCAGCAGCAATAAAATCTATGGCAGAAAATACCACTAGGAATAAAGTATTCACCGCAAGAATGTGGTTTGAAAAAAATAATCATACAAACTTAACTAAAACCGCATATGGCTTAAGTGAAGGTTGGAAGGAGTTATCCGCTATGAATTCTGGAGGCAATTCACCTATTGTAGTTATTGGCAGTTCGCCTACAGCATTAATTCATTTAATTGATATTTTAGAGAATGCAAAAGATTTACCTAGTTTAATTATCGGAATGCCTGTTGGATTTATTGGAGTAGAGAAAAGCAAAAACAAACTTATTT
>QCDN01000010.1 GCA_003280885.1 Prochlorococcus sp. AG-355-J04
GAATTGAATATGGAATTGAACAAATACTTGCAGAAGCTTATGACCTTATGAAGAGAGTCAAAGGTATGAACGGTCAGCAGATGTCAGATGTATTTGGTATTTGGAATAATACTGATGAATTAGCTTCTTATCTAGTTGAGATAACAGAGATTTGTCTAAATACAAAAGATGAGATAACTGGAGATGATGTCGTGGAAAAAATATTAGATAAAGCTGGCCAGAAAGGGACAGGGTTATGGACTGTTGTAAGTGCTCTAGAACTGGGGGTATCAGTCCCAACTATTTATGCATCTTTAAATGCAAGAGTAATGAGTTCTTTAAAAGAGCAACGTAGTGAGATTGAAAAAACTATTCCATCTAAAGAGATAGAGGATTTTGATTTAGGAAATATATCAGATGGAATGAAACCTTTATTTGATGCTGTAGTCCTTGCCACAATAGCTAGCTATGCCCAGGGTATGGACATTTTAAGAGAAGCATCTGCAGTATATAACTATGGTTTGAATATGCCTTCAATTGCTCAAATATGGAAAGGTGGTTGCATAATTAGATCAAAATTATTAAGTAAAATTCAAGATGCTTATAATAAAGATTCTAATCTAAAAAATTTAATTTTTGATGAATGGTTCAATAATGAAATTGCGACAAGATTAGATAACTTAGCTAAAGTAGTTTCTTTATCCACAAAAGCTGGTATACCAGTCCCATGTCTATCCAGTACCTTAGATTATTTGAATAGTTATAGAACCAATAGACTTCCTCAGAACCTTGTTCAGGCAATGAGAGACTGTTTTGGCTCTCATACATATGAAAGAATTGATAAGGAAGGTAGTTTTCATACTGAATGGATGAAATGATTGAAAAGGTTAAAAATAGATATACAGTTAACATTTACAAAGACAAGTTAGAGCTATCTACATCGGTTTTTAAGTTTATTGAAAGTCATATTATTCTTACTTTAAAAAAGAAAGACAGGTTCAAATTTTGTGTAAGTGGAGGTTCAACTCCTAAATCTGTCTATAAGCTCTTATCAAAAAGTGATCTTAGATGGGATATGGTTGATGTCTTTTTAGGGGATGAAAGATGTGTTGATCCAAATTCAGAGTTGAGTAACTCATTAATGTTGAAGAATTCATTATTAACTAATTTTGGATCTAAATCTTTTTTTTATGAAATTTTCAATGATTTAAATGCTGATGATGAAGCTACAAAAAATCAATTTATTTCTAAATTATTTGAAAAATGCGGATCAAACCCTCCAACTTTTGATTTAACATTACTAGGTCTTGGAGACGATGGTCATACAGCCTCACTATTCCCTTATCAAAAAAATAATAATGTAGATGATTTTGTTATTTTTAATGAAGGTAAAGGTTTAAAAAGAATTTCATTAACTCCAAAGGTTCTTTCAGCTTCTTCAAAGATAGTATTTTTAGTTAGTGGAGCTTCTAAAAGAATTGCTCTTGAGAGGTTATTAGATGAAAAAGAGTCACCAGATAGAACACCATCAAAATTAATAAAATCTATTAATCAAATTTCAATATTTTGTGATCAGGAATCAGCAAAAGAATTAGAAATTTAGTTAAAGTCTATTAATGATTTAAATTATTTAATGAGTAAGAAAAAATTTTTATTCCAGAAAAAGGAGTTCGATGGTTGGAAAACATTAAATGATACTGTTATGGGCGGATCAAGTTCAGCTTTTTGTGAAATTTCAAATTCGGGTTTGATATTAAAGGGTAATATTGTCGAGAAAGCAGGAGGATTTGTTAGTTGTAGATCGTCTATTTATAAACCTTCTTTAAATGTATCTGAGTATTCATCCTTTGAATTAAATATTGATGGACAAGGAAGAACTTTTAAATTTGCTGTCGCTTGTGAAGATGATCTACTAGGACTAACCGAATTTATTCCGGGTGGACTTAGATGGATTAAATCATTCCCAACAAAAAAATTCGGAACAACAAATGTTCAAATTCCTTTTAGTGAGTTAAAACCTTCAGTAAGAGCTAATAAAGTACGTTTTCCATTTAAATTCAAGCCATCTAAAATTAAAAGATTGCAACTACTACACTCTAAGTTCGGTGATGATGGATTACTTAATAATGAGTTTAAACAGGGTTCAATAAAAGTTTTAATTAAATCAATAAGTGTTATTTGAAAATCCACCTAAAAATATAGAGAGCTTAATCGCTAAGTCAGCAGATTTAATAAATAAACCTTTTGTTCATTCTGTAGTAAAAATAAATGGTGAATACGAATTCGAAGATGAAGATATTGATTTAACAGTAAATATCTTATGTCGAGATAAAGAAGGTAAAAGATTAGAAATTTATGATCTTGAATTAGAACTTTTTAAATCAAATAAAGAGTTGGTTTTAGTAATCTCTAAGCTTAACTTCCCTGATGAACCAATATTATGGTGTGGAGTTAAAACATTATGGATGGATAGCAATAATGGAAAAAAATGCAACTCACCAAAATACAGCGCCAGATTGGAAAATTTAGCAAATAGGATAAAAAGTTTTATTGATTAAGAAAATAAAATTTGAGCTGATTTATAAATCAGTAACAGCCCCTAAACTTGATGTGCTTACGATTCTCGAATATTTTGAAAGAATTCCTCTTTTGTATTTTTGAATAGGTTTTACCCAATCTTTTTTTCTTTTTTCTAATTCTTCGTCAGATAAATCAACTTCAATTAGTTGTTTTACAGCATCTACTGTAATTAAATCACCTTCATTTATTAGAGCAATATTTCCTCCTACAGCAGCCTCTGGAGCTATGTGACCCACAACAAGACCGTAGGTACCCCCGCTAAATCTGCCATCGGTAATTAAAGCCACCTTCTCTCCTAGCCCTTGACCAACAATCGCAGATGTTGGAGCTAACATTTCTCTCATGCCTGGACCTCCTACAGGACCTTCGTTTCTAATAACAACAACATCACCAGCTTTGATATCGTTATTTAATATCGATTTTAAACAATCCTCTTCACTTTCAAAAATCTTTGCGGGACCTGTTAATACAGGGTTTTTTACTCCGCTAATTTTGGCTACAGAACCTTCGCTCGCTAAGTTACCTTTTAATATCGCTAGATGTCCTTTTTTATAAAGAGGGTCATCTATGTCTCTTATGACATTTTGATTTGTTGGAGGCTTATCTGGAATATTTTGTAAGTATTCTGAGATGGTTTTGCCTTCAATGTTTTTGCAATCGCCATGAATTAATCCTGCATTCAAAAGTATTTTCATTACTTGTGGAATCCCACCTGCCTTATGAAGATCCACCGTCACATATTTACCACTCGGTTTAAGGTCACAAATAACGGGTACTTTTTGTCTGATTCTCTCAAAATCATTAATGTTGATATCTATTCCTGCAGTATTCGCGATAGCTAAGATGTGCAATACCGCATTTGTTGATCCGCCAATTGCCATAATTACTGATATTGCATTTTCAAATGCTTTCTTTGTCATTAGGTCTAGAGGTCTTATATCTTTTTCTATTGCAGAGACTAATATCTCAGCACTTTGATCTGCACTTAGTTCTTTTTCAAGATCTTCAGCAGCCATAGTGGAACTGTGAGGAAGACTTAACCCTAATACTTCAATAACTGCAGACATTGTATTAGCTGTAAACATTCCTCCACAGCTACCAGCACCAGGAATACAATTTTTCTCAACTTGGATTAGCCTTTCTTCATTAATTTTGCCTGATGTTAATTGTCCAACAGCTTCAAATGCACTAACAACTGTAAGATCTTCTCCATGCAATTTCCCAGGCTTTATTGTTCCTCCATAAATGAAAATTGAGGGAATATTCATTCTTGCAATCGCAATCATGGCACCCGGCATATTTTTATCACATCCACCTATAGCAAGTACTCCATCCATACTCTGAGCATTGCATGCTGTTTCAATTGAATCAGCAATAACTTCTCTTGAAACTAGGGAATATTTCATGCCCTCTGTTCCCATAGAAATCCCATCACTTACTGTTATAGTGCCAAACATCTGAGGCATCCCACCTGATCTTTTTATAGACTCTTCAGCTTTTAGAGCTAACTTATTTAAACCCATATTGCATGGTGTTATGGTGCTGTATCCATTTGCAACTCCAATAATAGGTTTATTAAAATCTTCATCATTAAATCCAACAGCTCTTAACATCGATCTGTTAGGTGATCTTTGCACACCTTGGGTTATTGCAGATGATCTGAGTTTATGCATATTATTTGAGAACCTTTTTTATTCTATTGCCCCAACTCTTCAAGTTGCTTCCTTACATCAGCAATTGCAGAATTAAGTTGCTCAACTTTCTTCTCCAAATTCTCTCCTTCAACTTCATTTATATTTTCATTTGAATCAATCGCTTCTGAGCCGTCTTGAATTCTGGAGGAATACATCATTGCTTTTTGTTTTTTTTCCTCCTTTCTTTTGTCTGCTTCGGATATTAACCACCAAGCTAGACCTGCTGCTCCAATAAAAGCACCGCTTATTAATGATAAAAGATTATTTGAAGACGAATCTCTGTATTCAGACATTGGTAAAATATTTACTCCTATATTCTATATTAGTTCTTATCTTGAAATATAGTACTTAAACGCGATAGAGGATTCCCAATACCCGGTACTAATAATTGTGTTTTTTCGTCTTCCTCATCTATGCAAGAAGTGTAAATCACCTGATTAGGGAGTGATTTCGCAATTTCATTTAATCCTTTATTTGAGCAAATAGCAGTTATTAAAAGAATTCTATTTGAATCAACACCTAATTCCTTTAATTTAATTAAAGTTTTTAATGTTGCTGATTTTGTTGTTATTTGTTCTGAATAAAATATAACTCCTTCATTTGATTCAATAGTTTTAGGAAGTTCTCCTAATGAGAGGGTTGAATTAGGAATTACCTCTTTAGATCCAAACCAAAGAAATAACCCTTCGGGCAACATTGCGAGCACTTTTATTGGATAATCGTTATTAATAAAGAATCCATCTGCGTCTCCATTATCAGTATTTACTATTTCTTTTTTATATGGCAGCCAATTACGTAATGCTTCATATGTAAGCCATTTCCCTAATTGCTCATATCCTGTTGAGTACAAAATATTTGGAGTATTTTTTTCTCGCAATATTGAAAGCCAATGTTTTATTAATGGATGAGGAGGAACAATAACCTTTAGTGACATTGCCATATATTTTCCTTTAAGATACTCTTACAAACTTTAAATCCTTAAGTTCTAAAATACAGTCTTATTATGATTAAATCAATTGTTTTCCCCTCACTAAAGAATGCATTAATTACTTTGTTATTCGTTGGGATTTTATTTTTTAATTCTGTAAATTCTGCATGGGCTAAAAGACCTCCTGAGATTAGAAACCAGCAAGACCTTAATTTAGAGCCAGATATGCATGGTCAAGACTTAAGCGGTAACGAATACGTTAAGTTTGATTTGAATGGGTTTAATTTCAGTGAAAGTAATTTAGAAGGCGCGGTGTTCAATAATAGTAAATTGCAAAACTCAAAGTTTACTGGAGCCAATTTAAGAGATGCACTAGCTTACGCAACAGACTTTACAGATGCAGATCTTTCGGATGTTAATTTTACAAATGCTTTATTAATGGAGAGCAATTTTGAAGGAGCAAAAATAGATGGTGCAGATTTTACTGATGCTGTTCTTAGTCGTACACAACAAAAACAATTATGTGCGATTGCTAATGGCACAAATAGTTCTACAGGAGAGAGTACAGAATATAGCTTAGGTTGTTAATCATCAAAGATGAAAAAAAAAATACCAGTTATAGTTGTTTCGGGATTTCTTGGTTCAGGTAAAACAACTTTTCTAAGATATTTACTAAAAGAAAGTAATAAAAAATTTGGTTTAATAATTAATGAATTTGGCGATGTTGGAATTGACGGTGATTTGATTAAAAGTTGTGATAAATGTGATGAATCTGAAGAAGACTGCGTAATCGAATTAAACAATGGATGTTTATGTTGTACTGTTCAAGATGATTTTGTTCCATCAATAAAAGCTCTCCTAGAATTTAATCCTCCTATCGAATCAATAATTATCGAAACAAGTGGCTTGGCACTACCAATTCCCTTAATTCAAGCACTTAACTGGCCTGAGATTAGATCTTCCATCTACCTTGATGTTGTTGTTGGTATCGTTAACGGAGAATCAATGCTTAATGGTTCACCAATTAATGATTTAAATAAAATAACAAAACAATATAATGAAACAGATAAAATTGATCACAATGCCACTATAGATGAACTTTTTGAGGAGCAACTAGAAGTTTCTGATATCGTTTTAGTCTCTAGATCAGATATTTTAAATGATGATCAGTTTAACGTTGTAAAAAATAAAATTCAAGGAAGTCTAAACTCATCTACACCCGTCCTTAAATCTAAGAATGGCAATATTGATTTAAATTATCTATTTGATTTTAATTTAAAAAAAGAGACTTATAAAGAATTTTTAACTGAAGAACATGACCATAATCATGTTGAGCTTGTATCAGATTCATTTAAATTAAATTATTTCCTTGAAAAAAATGACTTTGAAAAGGAGATGTCAGAAATCTTGGATGAATTAAACATTCTTCGAATAAAAGGACGTATTTGGATACCAAACAAATCATTGCCTTTACAAATACAAATTGTTGGAAAGAAAATTAATACTTGGTTTGAAGAAGCTCCAGACAATTGTTGGAGACCAAATGATAATGCTGGGCTTGAATTAGTAATAATTTCCTTTGATGAAAAATCTATAAAAACTTTCAATAGAAAAATTACAGAGAAATTTAAGATTTTAAGTGATCCAAAAATAGCAATTTGACTTTATAGTTAGCTGTCGGGATACTTACTACAGTAGACAGCCTAATATGGAAAATCAAAAAATTGCTTTAAAACAAATAATCTCTGACGACGTTACATCAATTGATAAAATAAAATGTTCAAAATGTGGAGGGGCAGGAAATTTCAAAACTCATGAAAATTCAAGAAGAACTTGCTTAGTTTGTTTTGGTAGAGGCTTCATAAACATTTAATAACTTAGAAAACCTTAAGGTAAAAATATTTGTTTATTAATCGATAGTACTTTTTATAAAAATTTAAACTAATCTTCTAGTAGAAATTAATTTTTAATTGGACCAATTTTCTGTAAAAGTTTTTGTAAGACTAAGACCCTCAGTTTTAGATCCCGCAGGGGAAGCTACCAAATCTGCTTCTATAAAACTTGGAGCCGAGGGAATTAAATCATTACGTATAGGAAAAATGATTGAGGTAAAAATAGAAGGTAATGGTGAAAACGAAGTAAGAGAAAAAATTGATTTATTGTGTGATAGGTTATTCGCAAATACTGTTATTGAAGATTATGAGTATTCACTAGAAAAATTATAAGATGGATAATTTTACTGTAGGAGTTGTTGTCTTCCCTGGTTCTAATTGTGATCGTGATGTTTCATGGGCATTGGAAGGTTGTTTAGACATAAGAACAAAATACTTGTGGCATGAGTCTTCAGATTTAAGTGATGTAGATGCAATAGTTTTACCCGGAGGATTTAGCTATGGTGATTATTTAAGATGCGGAGCAATTGCGAGATTCTCTCCATTAATAAATGCCTTGGATGAGTTTGTTAAAAGCGGGAAAAGAGTTTTAGGAATTTGTAATGGGTTTCAAATCTTGACAGAATCAGGGTTTTTGCCTGGTGCTCTTGTTGCAAATAAAAATCTTAATTTTATCTGCGATGACGTTGAACTGGACATCGTTTCTTCAAAAGGAGGTTGGTTTAATAATGTAGATGAAAAACAAACAATTAAGTTGCCAATTGCGCATGGGGAAGGAAGATATCATTGTGATTCTGATACTTTAAAGAAACTTGTAGATAATGAATTGATCGCTTTGAGATATAAAAATAATCCCAATGGATCCTCATATGATATCGCAGGCATAACTAATGAGAAGGGAAATGTTCTAGGTTTAATGCCTCATCCAGAGCGAGCATGTGACGAGACAATTGGTGGGACTGATGGTCTTTTTACACTAAAATCATTAATATTGAAATAAAAAAAAAAGACCCCCAATTTTGGAGGTCTTTTTTTATTTAATTTGGGAAGAAATTAAACAGTAGCTTTTACTTTTGGATCCAAATCACCTTTTGCGTAAAGATCAGCAAAATAATTAGTGCTATTTTGTTTGATCTTACTTGCTTGACCTTCGCACCAGAACTGCTTGTATCTATCAAGACAAACTTGCTTCATGTATTTTCTAGCAGGCTTGTTGAAATGTCTTGGGTCGAAGTTTGCCTTATCAGCAAATGCTGCCTCTCTAACCGCGGCAGTGAAAGCAAGTCTGTTATCAGTATCAATGTTGACTTTCCTAACTCCATTTCTTATTCCCTCTTGAATTTCTTCAACAGGAACACCATATGTTTGAGGAATTTCGCCGCCATATTTGTTAATGATATCCAACCATTCTTGAGGAACTGAACTAGATCCATGCATTACAAGATGGGTATTTGGAAGTGCTTTATGAATTTCAGCAATTCTGCTTATTGCAAGAACTTCTCCTGTAGGCTTTCTTGTAAATTTATAAGCACCATGACTTGTTCCTATAGCAATAGCTAAAGCATCGACTTTTGTTTTAGCTACAAAATCTGCAGCTTCTTCAGGATCAGTCAGAAGCATATCTGTAGAAAGTTCACCTTCAAATCCATGACCATCTTCCGCTTCACCTTTTCCTGTCTCTAATGAACCTAGGCAACCCAACTCTCCTTCAACACTAACACCAACTGAATGAGCAAAATCTACTACTTTTTTAGTAACTGCAACATTATATTCGTAACTAGCGGGTGTTTTTGCATCTGCCTCTAGAGAACCGTCCATCATTACTGATGTGAAACCATTTATTGCTGCTGAATAACATGTTGATGGCTCATTACCGTGGTCTTGGTGCATTACCACTGGAATATTAGGATATGTTTCTGTAGCAGCAAGGATTAAATGACGTAAGAAAATCTCTCCTGCATAATTTCTTGCCCCTCTTGAAGCTTGGAGGATTACAGGACTATCAGTTTCATATGCTGCTTCCATGATTGCTTGAACTTGTTCAAGGTTATTAACATTGAAAGCTGGAATACCGTAACCATTCTCAGCAGCGTGATCTAAAAGTAGTCTTAGTGGAACGAGGGCCATAATTAAAATAAGTTAAATGCTACATAAAGCATATGTTTACGAGAGTTTAGTATAAAGAGGTATCAAATGTCACGTCATTAGATATACAAAATACTAAATTAAAGAACTTATTTTATGACCCAGAGTACATTTTTAGGATTTTTTAGTTAATAAGTGTAGCCTGCCACAAACAATTGCTCATCAGATGAAGGTTGAGATCCTGCTACATAGGCACCTTTTGAAGCTTCAGAGTTTGCTTGAGCTCTTGCTATTAGTGCTTTTTGACCTCCTTCAACGTCGCTTCTTTTCCAGGCCTTTAAGCATGAGTGCTGTAATGCTCTTCCATAGGAGAATGAAACATTCCATAAAGCTTTCCTATAAAGAGTGTTCATATTATTTAGATAAACAGAGGCAGCTTCTTCGCTTAACCCTCCTGATAAGAAAACTATTCCAGGAACAGATGCAGGAACGCATCTTTCCATAGTTCTAATTGTCATTTCAGCAACCTTCATAGGATCAGCCTTTGTTGGACAATCTGCTCCATTAACAGTCATAGAAGGTTTTAATAGAGTGCCTTCTAGAAAAACTCCATTTGCTTGACAGGCAATATAAACCTGCTTTATTACCTCTTCTTGCACTTCAGCAGTTTTTTCAATAGTATGGTCGCCGTCCATTAAGATTTCAGGTTCAATAATTGGTACTAACCCAGATTCTTGAACTGATCTTGCATACCTTGCTAATCCCCAAGCATTCTCTTGAATTGATAGTTTTGAAGGACAACCATCATTGGTAATTTGCAGAACTGCTCTCCACTTTGCAAATCTTGCACCTTGTTCATAGTATTTTGCGGCTCTTTCAACTAACCCATCTAGGCCAGAGCAAAAAGTTTCTACATCTCCTCCTCCTGGAAGTGGATTTAGGCCTTTATCGACCTTTATACCTGGAATAATACCTAAATCATTTAGTTTCTTAACCATTGACTCGCCATCTTGGTGATTCTGATAAAGAGTTTCTTCAAAGAGGATTGCTCCACTTATATATTTGCCAAGACCTTCTGTAGTAAAAAGCATTCCTCTATAGGCCTTCCTGTTGTCTTCAGTATTCTCAACGCCAATTCCAGCGAGTCTTTTACCTACTGTTTTAGTGGATTCATCTACCGCTAATATTCCTTTTCCTTTAGAAGCTAGTAATTGAGCATTTTCTTTAAGCTCATTTTTGTAATAATTTAAAGCCATTCTTTAATAATTCAGTTCAATTGATTTTTCCAGAATATGAAAAAATAAAATCAATCCAATACTTTATCGGGTGATAATTGCTACTTATAAATGTATAGCCTTAAATTTTGATACTTAATCCACTTTTGGATGATTCTCTTATGGCTTCGCAAACTTTATGACTAGCAAGTCCCTCGCATAAGCCTGGGATAACTGGTGTTCTATTAATTATACTCTGAGCCCATAAATTTTGAATTCTCAAAACTGGAGCTATTCGCCCATCAGTCCATGTTTTTTCAAAATTAAAACTTGAATCTGCAGTTAGATTTTGTATTTTATTTTCGTTGTTTGAATATTTCAAATTAAAACCATGTACATAATCTTTTTGGTTTTCGCTTTTAAGAATTAGTGAACCTTCGCTTCCATATATTTCTAAACTAAATCCTCTACCATTTTTAGAAATTGATGATAAAGATACCTGACATGGAATAAGATTCGATCTGTAGTTTGATATTTCTATATTGGCTAAACATACATCTTCACTCGTAACATCATTTAAATCAGATGAATTTGGTAAAGGTCTTTTTTTTATTGATGTTGCTAACTTGCCAGACACGTTTATTGCTTCTCCAAAAAACCAATTCAACATATCGAATGCATGAGTACCTAAAGCGCCAATAACTCCCCCACCTTTTTCTTCCAATGAATACCAATTCCAGGATCTTTTGGGGTCGGATCTACTGCCCATTAACCAATCTAATTTGACTAAATATATATCTCCTAAGATATTTTCATCAATAAGTTTTTTTGTCTGAAGGAAAAGAGGTACTGCTCTATATTCAAAATCAACACATACGCTTAAATTATTAATCAAAGATATTCTCTGAAGCTCTTCAATTTCTGAGGAGGATATTGAAACGGGTTTTTCTAGGAGCAAATTTTTATTATTCTCAAGAGCTTGTTTTGCTAACTTAAATCTTGATTCAGGAGGAGTGGCAATAATAATCCCATCAATTTTTGGAGATTTAACTAAATCTTCCCAATTATGAAAAAAATCTAAGCCCGTTTCTTTTTCTAATATCGATTTTTGTTTTTTCTCGTAATGATAAATTGCTACAGGAGTTAAGTGATCAGAATCCTTTAATGCCTCTAAATGAACTTTTTTCCCAAACCCTAGTCCAGCGATTGCTATTTTTAATTTTTTATTTTTAGTATTCATTCTTATTCATTAATAAACTCTGAACAGCTATTTTCAATAACAACATCTATAAGTTCATCATTATTAGAAGTTTGCCATTTTGAATTGAATTGAGGAATTCCATTTATTGATGTATCTTTGAACTTTTTTTCATTGCAATTAATTCTCATTACATAAAGTGATAACTCTCCATCATCATCAGAATTAGTTGGATTCTTAAAGAACTTTGTTAATACACTTATTTCACCATTTGGGAGCGACTTAATACTCCCTTTATCAAGCCATTCTTTCCCATCATCATTCTCTTTAAGGAGAACCCAATCAACATTTCCTATCGCATATGAATAGGAGGCAAAGTTTAAAATAAAGAGTAGAAGGCTTAAAGAAAAATAAAATAAATTAGAAATTATTTTCATTTTATATATTTGCTTCTGCAAGTTCTTTTACACCATGAATTTTTAAAATTTTAGTCAGAGTATCCTTGAGATCTTTCCTTTTCACTATTACATCAACAAAACCATGCTCAAGCAGATATTCAGCTGTTTGAAAATTATCGGGTAATTTTTCTCTTAATGTTTGTTCTATAACCCTTCTTCCAGCAAATCCAATAAGTGCTTTAGGTTCAGCCAAAATTAAATCACCTAACATCGCAAAGCTGGCTGTTACCCCTCCAGTAGTTGGATGAGTTAACAAGGGCATATATAGGAGATTTTTCTCTTTATGTTTTTTTAGTGCTCCAGATATTTTTGCCATTTGCATGAGACTTAACATACCTTCTTGCATCCTTGCTCCTCCTGATGCGCAAACAATAAGAATTGGAAAATTTTCCAAAGTTGCTCTCTCAATTATCCTTGTAATTTTTTCACCAACTACTGAACCCATGGATCCTCCCATAAATCTAAAATCCATAACAGCTAATGCTAAAGGCATTGAATTTACAGAACAGATACCTGTTATTACTCCATCTCTTAAACCTGTGCCTGCTTGGCTTTCTTTAATTCGATCAGCATATGATCTTCTATCTTTAAAACCTAAAGGATCTGTAGGACTTAGTGAACTATCAAACTCTTCGAATGAATTTTTGTCAGCAATTATATTTATCCTTTCATCGCTATTAATCCTATTGTGGTGTCCACAATTACTACAAACATTGAAATTTGAAATTAGGTCTTTTCTATAGGCTACTTGCGAACATTCTGAACATTTAACCCACAAACCATCTCCCTCATCAGTATCTTGCGAAACTTTCCCAACAAATTGATCTTTACGCCTTGCGGCAAACCAGTCGATTAATGACACAACTTTTCCTGTTTTTTCTATTTAAATCTAAATAAGGTACTTTTATCAAGAAAGATATATAAAAATTTTAGATCCTCTAGATTAAACCTCCTCAAAGTAAAAAAATATAATGATTTAAGTTGATAATCAAAAATTAATTATTATTTATTTTTCTCCTCAATCATTTTATGAATTATTGGAGTGAGAATTAGTTCCATTGCGAAACCCATTTTCCCTCCATTTACAACGATACTTGTTGGACTTGACATAAATGAATCGTTAATCATTCCAAGTAAGTATTGAAAATCAATCCCCCATTTCTCTCTGGCCCCTTTTCTGAAATGTATGATCACAAAACTCTCATCAGGAGTTGGGATATTCCTGCATATGAAAGGGTTGGAAGTGTCAATTGTGGGGATTCTTTGGAAATTAATATCAGTTTTGCTGAATTGTGGGCAAATGTGATTTATATAATCAGGCATTCTTCTCAATATGGTATCCACAATGGTTTCAGCTGAGTAACCTCTTTCTGCGTTATCTCTATGGATTTTTTGAATCCACTCTAAATTTGTTATCGGAACAACTCCAACGAGTAAATCAGCATAAGAAGCCACATCGTATCCATCACCTTCTACCCCGCCATGCAAACCTTCATAAAAAAGTACGTCTGTTCCCTCAGGAATATCTTCCCATGGAGTAAATTGCCCAGGTTCTAAGGAAGTGCCAAGTCTTGTATTATGTTCTTCTGCTTCTTCAAGACTATGTAAATAATATCTTTTCTTTCCTCCTCCAGTTTCACCGTAGATTTTAAAAAGTTCTTCTAACTTGTCAAAAAGATTAGCCTCTGGACCAAAATGAGAGAAATTTTCACCTTTTGAAAGAGCCTCTGCCATAGCTTTTTTCATAGGCATTCTTTCAAACCTGTGGTAACTATCACCTTCTACAACTGCAGGAACAATATCTTCTCTGGCAAAAATATGCTCAAAGGCTCTTTTCACTGTACTTGTTCCTGCTCCTGAAGATCCTGTTACAGCAACTACTGGATGACGTTTTGACATTTTTTAAAAACAATATTCAATGATTCTGACAGGTCATATGCCAACTTTATGACTTACTTAAAAATATTTTTTATTTATTAATTTTTTAAATTTCATCTATTATTTTATCTCCGATTTCACTGCAAGATAAAACTTCAGAAGAACCATCAGCTAAATCGGCTGTTCTAAATCCTTTTGATAAAACTTTATCAATAGCAGTTTCTAAATTTTCTGCGGCTTTTTCTTCATTAAATCCAATTTTTAACATCATGGAAGCGGATAAAAGCATCGCAATAGGATTTGCTATGTTCTTACCAGCTATATCAGGAGCGGACCCATGAACAGGTTCAAAAACACCAGGGCCATTATTATTTAGAGAAGCAGATGGAAGCATACCAATGGAACCAGTTAACATTGCGGCTAAATCGCTTAAAATATCTCCAAATAAATTACTAGTTAAAATCACATCAAATTGACTAGGATCTCTGACTAATTGCATTGCAGCATTATCAACGTACATATTGCTTAGAGATATATTTTTATCTTTTGAGGTGATATTTAAAACTGTATCTCTCCACAATTGACTAACCTCAAGAACGTTTGATTTGTCAACAGAACATATTTTTTTATTTCTTTGGTTAGCAATTTTTATTGCTATTTCAGTTATTCTCTCAATTTCGGCCGTATCATAAACCATCGTATTGAAAGCTTTTGGGATTTTTGTATTTGTTATATGTCCTCTTGGTTTCCCAAAATAAATTCCCCCTATTAATTCTCTTACAACAATAAGATCTACATGCTCAACGATTTCTTTTTTTAATGTACTTGCATCTAATAGAGATTTTCTTATTTTGACAGGCCTGATATTTGCGAAAAGGTTTAGGGCAGATCTTAACTTTAGTAAACCACTTTCTGGCCTTAATTCTCTCGCAAGAGAGTCATATTTAATATCTCCAACACATGCTAAAAGTACAGCATCACTTTTTTTGCATTGATCTAGTGTCTCATCAGGAGCAGGAGTCCCATATTTTTCATAAGCTATTCCTCCAAATAATTTTTCAACAATCTCAATATCGAAATTATGATTTTTTGAAAGCTTTTTTAAAACTTTTTTTGAAACTTCTGAAATCTCTGGACCAATTCCGTCTCCTGACAATAAAACAATCTTATATTTCTTCATTTAAATTTTTGTTTAATAGAAGAATAAATTATTGCTTGTCTAATTGTCTAAGTTTTTTTGCTAATTCTGGTAATTTTTTAAAAATACTTGAACTCCTTAGCCATGATTTATTTTCCATCGCGGGAAAACCACTAATTACCTTGCCATCTTCTATGTCACAATGAATTCCGCATTTTGAACTAGCTATAACATTATTCCCAACTTTTACTCTATTATTGACTCCTACTTGCCCTGCCAAAATAACACCATCTCCAATATTTGCTCCTCCAGCGATACCAACTTGCGCTGCAAATGCACAATTCTTTCCAATTTTAACTCCATGACCTATTTGTATTAAATTATCCAACTTTGTTCCCTCATCAATAAAAGTAAATCCAACTGCGGGTCTATCAATACAACAATTCGTTCCAATTTCTACAAAACTCATTATTTTTACACCACCTTTTTGAGGCATCTTTACCCATTTGCCATTTTTAGGAATAAAACCAAATCCCTCTGATCCAATAACAGAATTTGAATTAATTACACAATTATTTTTTAGAGTGGTATTTTCGTAGATAACACAATTTGGATGAATTATATTATTATTTCCTATTCGAACATTGCCTAAAATTGATGATCCAGGAAGAATATGATTATTGTCACCAATTACAGTATTCTCCCCAATATAGACATTAGGTCCAATATGGCAATTTGCTCCAATTATGGCTGTTTTATCTATAACCGCTGAAGCGTGAATGCCTGTTTTGAAATTGATAGTTTTATATAAACAATCCAATACTTCTGCAAATGCAATTCTTGGATTTTTAACGATAATGTTTGATATATTGAGTTTCTTTAGGGCACTAATGATTTCCTCGTTGTTAGTAGTTATTATTGCTGATGCTTTAGTTTGATCTAATTTTTCTTTAAGGATATTATTTTCTTCTAAAAATGATATTTGATGTTTAACTGCAGCATCTAATGAGGCAGCATCATCTATTTTTAAATCTTCAAAAATATTGGCACTAATAAAATTTGAATTTCCTTTTTTTATTAGATCAACTAAATCACTTAAAAGCATTTTTCAGTTTTAATTTTTTTCTAAGAGAGAGCAAGAACATCTCTGTGTACGACAATTATCGAGGAATTGTTATTTTCTTTATTATTTAAGATACTTCTTAATTTGTCGCTACTTATTGATACTAAACCTTTTGCAACTTCTTTATCATTTGTATTTACGATTTTAACTGCCTGATTAATCGTAAAGTTTCCTTCTACATTCTTTACACCAACCGCTAAAAGTGAGGCACCTTTTTTTTTAATTGCAAAAGAAGCGCCATCATCTAAAGTGATTTTTCCTACTGTTTGAATTGCATGTGAAAGCCAACTTTTTTTGTTTCCTATCGGTTTTTCTACTGGATAAAATAAAGTTCCAATTTTATTATCATTAAAAATTTCAATTAAGTTATTTTTATTAGTTCCATCAACTAGTTGGACTTCAACGCCTCCTTTTGTTGCTATTTCTGCAGAAATTAATTTTGTAGAAATTCCTCCTGTTCCCCATTCATTATTTGAGTTTTGAATATTTTTATCTTTAATTTCTTTTAATTCACTATTATGAACTTCTTTAATAGGTTGCGCATCTTTATTATTACGTGGATCTTTTGAGTATAGATTTTCAATATCGGTTAATAAAATAAGCTTGTTAGCATTTATAGCTAAGGCAACTAGAGCAGAGAGGGTATCATTATCTCCATATTTAAGCTCTTCATTTGCTACGGTATCATTTTCATTTACTATTGGAACAACATTCAAATCGATTAATTTTTTTAAAGTTTTAGAAGCGTTATTAAAAGATTCTCGTGAATTAAAATCAGCTTTAGTTACTAGAATTTGAGCAATATTATGACCTAATTTATTAAATACTTTATCGTATAAGGACATTAAATTAACTTGACCTACTGCAGCAGTAGCTTGAAGGGTACTTAAATCATTTGGTCTCGTTTTAATATTTAATTTTTGGCAACCTAATCCAACGGCTCCACTAGTTACTAAAATTAATTTGTTTCCTTTTGAAAGAAAACTTGTAAAGGATCTAGAAAGGGTTTCAATAACTTCTTCTGTAGATGTTTCTTCTGTTCCTCTTAAAATACTAGTACCAATTTTTATAACCCAAGTTTTCATTTTATAAAATGAGAAATTAATTTTTCTATTGTTAAAGTTAAATTAAATTTTATAGGCAAGCCATCTCTATTTAATCGCTTAACTAATATTGTTTTTATATTACATCTATTCCCAACAATAATATCTGTAAAAATTCTGTCACCAATAATGGCTATATTTTTTGGTTCTCTGCCAATTTCTTTGATAACAGACAAAGTTACTTTTTTTATTGGTTTTGATGCATTGTATTTGTACCTTAAATTTAATTCTTTCGCTATTTTTGCGATTCTTTTTTTTGATGGATTATTACTTATTAGATATAAGGAGAAAAGTTTTTTAGATTCTATGATCCAATTTTTTACAGCTTTTGGGATCATATTTGATTTTCTATTTACTAAAGTCCCATCCACGTCTAGCAATAAAGAATTAATTCCTTTTTTTTGCAACTCAGATTGAGAAATCTTATATATTGGTAAGTTTGAATCCCAATTGACTTTTAGGATAGATCTCATTTATTCTAAGAACTACTTTTTTCAAGCTCAGTTTCAATCAAAGGTTGAATTTTATCGAACTCATCATCTTCAACTAATAAGACACCCTTGTCTTTTAATTTACCCACAATAAAAAAAGGATCTAGTGGAATATATAAGCCATATTCTTGGTCAAAAAGATTGAAGTTAACAAGCAATTCATAACTCTCACTATCATCATCGACGTAATCTTCTTCTAATTCATCGTAAATTGGTTCTTCAAGTTCTCCAGATACTGTTAATGTAACTGCTGATCTGATAAGTCTTAAATCATGTTCTTGAAGAACTGCTTCAGCATTTTTTAGTATTTGTTCATTTTTATCTATTTTCTCAATTAGTTCAGGTTCATCTTTTTCATTTATCTTAAAAAGACTTACTGGAGTATCAACTGGAGTTAATAAGGCATATTCTTGGCCTTCAACACTTACTAATTGTTCAAGATAACAAAATAACTCGTTTCCATTTGAATCATTTAATAAAAGAGTCTGTGCATCATAATTATCATTTGAGTTGGCTTCTTTCATTTAAAAATTATCTATCCTTATTAATACTAATATTTAATCTGACGTTTACCAGCTATTTCTTCTAATTCAGGACCCTCTTCGATCCATTGTTCAAGTATTATTTTTGCTGAAAAACTATCAATCAATCCGGATTTATCTTTTTTTATTCCAAATCTATCTGAAGATTCCCAGGTTGAACTATGTTCGTTGACGTAAGTAAATGGAAGCTTTAATTTATTTGAAAGTAATTGACCGTAATTTTTACAGTCAATAGCTTGATTGGTCATTTGACCTTCCTCATCAAGTGGAATACCCACAATAAAACCAGTCAAATTTAATTCATTTATATGATTTCTAATGATTTTAATCTCTTGATTATTTTTAAACCTTTTTACTGCTGGAAGTATATTTGATGTTATGCATAAGGAATCACAATAAGCTAATCCTATTCTTTTGGTACCTACATCCAAACTCAAAATTGACTTGGGTTTGGGTTTGCAAAATTTCACTTTGTTTTTAATGGAAAAGGAGATGGATATGGATTCCCTTGTGGACTTAATTTTTCAAAGATTGATTCCAAAGATTGATTTATTTTGTTTACTTGTTTGGCTTCATTCTTAATTATTGTGTTCCTGATAAGAATAAGTTCTTGATTTTTTTCTTTGAGATTACATTTTTCGAGAAAAAGATTTAATTCAGAATTTTCTTTATATGTTTTTAAATATGAGACAGTAGATTTTTCAAAAAATCTTTTTATAAATTCTTTTAAAATAGAATCGAATCTCTTATCCCAATATCTACTTATAGTTAAAGTATAAATTCCTTCGTCTTGATAATTTATATCTTTTAAAATTGTACATAAAACTGAATTTTCATGTATTAAGGCGCCACTTTTAGAGTTATTTCTTTTAAGGATATCGTCTTGATCAAAATCTAAAATATTTCTTATTAAGGGCGATTGATTTGATCTTATGAAATTCATTATTTTCAGTATATTTTGTGGATTAATTTTTTGGAATTCATTAATTAAGGCATGGCTTCGGATATTTTGCTTTGTAGATATATTTAGATCACAACCATCCCAAAGTATTATCTCTCCTAAAGGTTGAAAGCCTAATTCTCTTGAGATTGATATGAGGTCAGTATTGTTAATATCAGCGTTAATTATCCAACTTGAAGTTTTGATTTCTTTTATTGAGATAGATTTTTTTATCAATCCTAAAGTTAATTGTTTATCTGTTAAAGAACACTTGCTGTTAATTAACTTGGGCTTAGATATTTTTAAGCAAGTCTCTTTTTTGTTTAAGGGAAAAATATTCAAATAACCAATAATTTCGTTTCCAGATATGGCAATTATGCATTTATTTTTATTTTTCTTGAGATTATTTAAAAAAATTTTTAAGTCATCAAAGGTATTTATAATTGCCATCTTTAAAAACCAATTATTCAATTCCTTATTTTTTATATCTTTTAAGAGGTTAATGTGCCTTATATGAAGTTCTTCAAAAGTTACTTCCATTCCTTTTTTAGATTCAAAAGAATAAGAGGTATCTTTTTTCATTTACTTTTTTTCTCTTAATAACACTATAGGGGTTTTTTCATCTCCATTGCCAGCTGGATTAGATATTAAGTTTCTTTTGAGTATTTTATTTACTGCTTTATTTGAACTAGCTACGACTTTTACACCTCCAAGATCGTTAACATCTACTACAGCAACATCTATATTTAGATATTTTGAGACCTCCTTACAAAATAAATCAGCATTGAGAGGACCCATAACTATACTTTTGTCGTAAGGTGTAACTGTTCCGCTTATATCATCAATGAGGGATGATTCTGAACCAGTTAATCTATAAAACATCCCCTTAATTCCAACTAATTTAAAGAGAAATCCAACAATTAATGCAAAGGTTACTCTTGTGATCCCAATTCTATTTATTAACAATTGCATTCCACAAGCTGTTGCGAGACTGCTTGTAGGTTGAAAAAAATAACATAATCCTTTAGAAAATAAACTATATTCTAGATTTTGTGGGGCAATATATCTATTTTGCATAATGGCAAGTGGACTCTCACCGATTGTTAAAATATCATTTTCTTCAGCAATTCCTTTACAGTATTTAATCACAGTATTTACTGGATCATCAAAGCAACCAAGTAAATCAGTTTTAATAGCAAAAGCCTTATATTGATTATTTATTGGAATTTCAAAAACTTCTTTCGGCCTATGTTTTTGACCGTCTAAATTAATTAAAAAACAATCCTTTCTTTTTGAAATACCAAAATGTCCATAGTTCTCCCAAAATGCTTTTAGCCATAGATATTTTATTTTTTCTCTGAAATTATTATTGCTAAATTTATATATGATTCTTACAAATAATTCTGAATTGGACTTGATAATTGTTGTTGGCCAATAATTTTTTAAATTCTTAATTTTATTATTTTCTTGTATGTATATCTCTTCTTTATAGTTTAAATCTTGGTAATATTCGTTACCTTTAACTTTGAAAAAATCTAATTCAAACTTTATATTAGATACCATCGTCTCTTTGGATTTACTTGTATTAGTTACTTTTAAATCAATAATTAATTCGTTTAAACCATCCTTTTTTTTGATTTTATAATTTATTGGTATAAGATTTAACTTTGATTTAGGTGAGTTTTTAATATATAAATCTGAAAGAATTAAAAAAATTAAAAGAACCAAGAGGATATTTATTAATATCATTTTTTTAATTAATTTTTGTTCTTATCTTTTTTTTCAGAAATGATACTGTTGTATTCATTAAAACTTTCTACAGAAAATTCCGTATCATTTATATCAATTCCTTTTAACTTTCCTATGACTTTGTTTAATTCATCGATATTAATCATCCCATTTTGATCATATTCAACTTCACCATCACTATTTAAAATAATGGTTTGTGGAATTAATCCGTTCCAATAATAATTAGGTTCATTTCTAAGGTCAGACTTTTCTTTATCCTGTAGTTCATCAGTAGTTAGAGCAATGATATCTATATTATTTCTCCATATCAAATCTAAACCAGATATTATCGGAGCCATAGCTTTACTATCTGAGCTATCGTCAAGATAAAAAAATAAAACTGAGACTCTTTTATTTTTTAATGATTCCTGAAGTGTTGTCTGGGGAGGAACTATAGCCCCATTTCCTGCGTATATAGGAAAGATGTTGCCATCGTAACTATTAGAATCTCTAGAGGCATTTGCTTTATATGGACTTAAGAAAATTAATGCTATTAGGATCCATTGAATTATTTTCATTAAAGTTTAAAAACTTACTTTGAACTTGATCTTCCTAATCCTTGAAGGATCCCTTTACCCACTAAACCGATAGCTTTGCCAACGACCTTTGTAAGGAAAGTTACGAAAAGATTACCGACATATTTTACCGCAACTTCTAACTGAGGTGCTACGGCATCTCTTATCTCAACTAACAATGTAACTTGTTTTTGTAGCCATTCTAGATTCTCTAATTCTTTCTCTCTATTTTCATTTTTAAAGTAACGCGTAAATTTTTTATCGATAATATCAATATATTCTCGTTTACTCTCATACAAGTAAATAGGCATATAAATATAGTCATGCCAGCGATTGTAGTTATTAATATTATTTCTAAATCTTTCAAAATTTCTTGTCGATTGTAATTCGGGATTTATTAGTACAGTTCTTAATTCAGGCCAAGAAGCACAAATATTAAAGATTTCAGAAGCTAATAAATTACAGTTCCTAATCGTCCAATTTGAAATTATATTTTCAAGGATCAAAAACGATTCTGTTTCATATAGAGGAAGTAATTTCCCATCATAGTCAAGAGCTTCATTATTAATAATTGGCTCAATAAACATTATTGATTCATGTGATTCTCTATCTCTCTCTTCGCAACTTACCTCACTATAAATAAAATCATTTATTGAAATAGATGCGCTTCCTTTTTTTAATCGAAAATAGCTGTCTGTGATATTTGAAATTGTATTAACTTTAAGTTCTTTTATAAGAGAATTTAAATCATCTTTAAAATCTTTCTCCTTATAGTTTTCCTTAATATTTTTTACTAAATTATCTAACTCATCTAACATTTTACAAATTAGTCGTGAAATAAATTCTTTTTTTATACCAGAGAGAATTATTGATGAATTATTAAATTCAACCTGTAAGTTAGTTGAGCTATACCTTTCTTTAAGTCTATCTAAAATTAAATTCCATATTTCTGTAGTATTTTTATCTTTAATGAATACTGTGTTCTTATTTTCAAGATTGATTCTATTCTCAGTGTAAACTGCCTCTGTATAAAGTTCTAGTGAATTACCCCATAAGAAAATTAGAAAAGATTTTGCTGTAATAAGTTCTCTTAATCTTCCTTTTAAAATGAATTTATAAAATTCTGGTGTTGAGTCAGAGTTGACATATTTGAATATATAATTGATTTCAGAATCGATTTGTTTAAGACCTGAAGTTAGAATTTTTTGACTAAAAGACAGAGGTTTATTTTTGTTTAATTGAACTCGGGAATTATTTTCAATATCAAATACCCTTCCTCCATTTAAAATGGTATTAATAGATTCAAGAACTTTTTCTGCACTGGGATTTAAAAGAAAGCCTTCAGCATTTAACGATGGAGAGGTATTTGCTTCATAAACAAGTTCGCCAGAGAGAATTATAAGAAACTTTGACTCTTCATATCTTTCTCTTAATTTTAATAATTCTAAACTTATAAGATCTTCTGATTGGAAATTAAGAACATTCCATAGGACTAAATCCGGAGTTTTATCACCTGTTCCATTATTAAAATTAATGTCTAAATTTTGGTCTAGTGATGTTAACTTAAGCGATAAAGATTCTGCTATTAAACTTGGAGCAATAATTAATATCGATTTTTTTGAAATTAATTCCAAGACTAGATTTCTTATCTCTTATACAAAATTAACTAACAATTACTGCAAATACCAGCCCTAAAATCAATTTTTATACTCTTTTAAGCGTAGTAATTTCTGTTTAAATCAAAGTCATTTAATCTCTCTGATGACAATACATTATTCGCTTCTTTTATCGTAAATTTATTTTCATATAGAGCTTTACCTACAATTACTCCAAAGAGTCCAGAATTTTCAAATTTAATTAACGATAATAAATCAGAAATTGAACCAACACCTCCTGAGGCTATTACTGGAATATCTGTAATTTCAAGTATGCTATTTATGAATTCTTCATTTGTTCCCTCTAACGTCCCATCTGTATTTATATCTGTAACAATAAAATTAGCGATCTTAAATGAAGAAAACTCCTTTACTAAATCTGTGGCTAAAATATTAGATTGCTCAAGCCAACCCCTCGTACTAACTTTTCCATCTTTTGCATCTATACCAACAATTATCCTTCCAGGAAATTTATTTGATAAATCTTTAACTAATTCTTTATTTTCTATTGCAGAGGTCCCCATGATGACTTTCTCAATACCATAAGAAAATAATTGTTCTATCCTTTCTTGAGACCTTATCCCCCCACCTATTTGAATAGGTATGTTTACTGTTTTTGCAATGTTTTTTATTGATTTATCGTTTGTTGGTGATCCAGTTTTTGCAGCATCCAAATCAACTATATGTATATATTTTGCTCCTTCGCTTTCCCAAAATTTAGCCTGCTCGTGTGGCTCTTTTGTGAAGTCTTTTCTTTTATTAAAGTCGCCCTTAAAAAGCCTTACACACTTACCATTCATTAAATCAATTGCTGGTATTAGTTCCATAGAATCATCCTTTTCATTAATTACTTCTTAGTAGTACTATTCAATATGTAATTCTATTTAAGATTACTACTTCAGTTAAATATTTTTTGAATATGAAAATTCTTGTAATGGGTGGCACTAGATTTGTTGGCAAGTCTTTGGTAGGAAAGTTATTAAGTCAAAATCATGAGATTGATATTTTTACGAGAGGGAATAAAGCTAATCCTAAAAAAACAAATTTAATTAAGGGTGATAGAAATAGTTCAGAAGATATCGTCAAGTTAAGAAATAAAAAGTATGATGTTGTCTATGATATTTCTGGAAGAGAGTTAGAACAAACGAAACTTCTTATAGGGAATTTAGATAACTCATTCCAGAGATATATATATGTCAGCTCTGCAGGTGTTTATAAAGATAATTGTGAACTGCCCTTATCTGAAGTTGATCCAATTGATCAAAATAGTAGGCACAAAGGAAAGTTTGAGACAGAAAATTGGTTGATAAACCAAAATATTCCTTTTACAAGTTTTAGACCTACCTATATTTATGGACCAGGAAATTACAATAAAATTGAAAATTGGTTTTTTGAAAGGTTATTTACTAAAAAATCTATACCAATCCCTGGCGATGGGTCTTTAATTACTCAACTAGGCCATGTTTCGGATCTAACTGATGTAATGATTAGGTGCCTGAATTTTGAAAATTCTAAAAATAATATTTACAACTGTTCAGGTGAAAAAGGTGTAACAATAAAGGGTTTAATTTATTTCTGTGCGAATGTTCTTGGATTAAACAAAAATGAGATTTCTTTAAGAACATTTGATTATCAAAAATTAGATCCTAAATCTCGAAAGGGATTTCCAATTAGATTAAATCATTATCAGACTGATATCTCTAAGATTAAACGTGATTTAGAGTGGTTGCCAACTTTTGATTTACTTAATGGTTTAAAGGATAGTTTTTTGAAAGATTTTAATAATAAAAATAGTAAGGAGTTTGATGAAAATTCAGATCATATTCTTTTTAACTCTTAAATAGCCTAATAAAGTCGCAAAAGTCAAGATGAATCCTAACCAATAAAAAATAAAAGCCAAATTATTCAATAAGCTTATTTTTAATGGTGCAAAAAAGGAGATTACTGAAATAAAAAAGAAAAATGTTTTAAATTTACCCAATATAGATGCTGGTAAACCATCTTTTGTAGAGTTCCTCAGGCTAGAGATAATTAATTCTCTAAATAAAATTAATGACAAAGACCAAAAAGGTATTAAATTATTTTTACAAAGGAACGTTAAAGGAATTAAATAAAATACTTTATCACTTAAGGGATCAAGGATAGCTCCTAATCTGGTTTTAAGATTAAATTTCCTTGCAATTAACCCGTCAAAATAATCAGTTAAACCTCCAATAATAATCAATATAAAGATATAAAAAGGTCTGTTAATTTCTAAAAAAAGTATTAATGGAAACACTAGGAAAAGGCGAGATATCGATAATAAGTTGGGAATATTCAATGTCAAATTTTTAAGATTTTTTCTAAATAACAAATTAAATTTTGTATACAAAATATATAACACTCTAAACAAGCTTGAATTTTTAGTAAATATTTTAAATGATTTTTAATGCTAGATTCTAAAATTGTATTTCAATCTAAATCCTAAAGATTATAAACTCAACTTCTATTTATGATTGATGATGTTTTATATTACAAAATTATTCCTTATATCAAATGCAGCCTCATAGCCTAAAGCTATCTCCAGAATCTGATTTGATAAATTCAATTAAAGAATATTCTTTATCAAATAATTTATACGGGTATGTTTCTGGAGTGGTTGGTAATCTTAGAACAGTTTGTATTCAATGCCCAGGAAATCAAGAGATAAATAAATTTGAGGGAAATCTAGAGATAGTTTCTTTAAATGGACATTTTCATAAAGGAGATGTTCATTTACATTTGAGTTTTGCAGATGAGGGATGTAATGTCTTTGGCGGTCATCTTGAGGAGGGATGTATTGTAAAAAAAGGTACTGATATATTATTACTTTCTTTTGAACAAAAAATTATTAATATCTCAAATAATGATTTATTAAAAAATGAATCACGTGTAAAAGCATATATTTTAAAGGATTGTCCTTGGTCTAAAAGAGCAATTAGGTTGCTTAATACTTTATCTATCCCTCATGAAGTTATTTTAATAGACAATGATGAGATCTTTCAAAAAATAATGTCTCAGAGTAGCCATAATACTTTCCCTCAAATATTTTTGGATAATAAATTTTTTGGAGGATATGATGAACTTTCAGAACAAGCAAAATTTGATAACTTAAGTTCATTTATATAATCTAAATTCTTAAATATCACGATTAGTAAGCTTTTCAGCAATTAATTCTTCCTCTAACTGCTTTATTAACCTTGATACAAGACTTTGAAATTCTGGTTGACAACCTTTAAATGCTGCTTTATGTCTTATTGGCTCATTTCTAGTTCTTAAATCAGTAAGCATTAATTGTAATGCATCAATTTTGGGGTTTATTTTCATAGTTTTATTCTATATATTTACATCTTTTAAATCATTTGCATAGCTTTCTTAAAAGATATCTTTTTATTATCATTCGAACTTGTTACTTCTATTAATTTATTTATGGACTCTTTGTTTTTTAAAGAATCTATACAACATTGTGCTACTAATCTTCTTGGGATTGATCCATTAAATTGAGTATCTTCCTTTGAATAATTTATATTATCTGATTTGATATCTTCATTTTCCTTTAATCCTCCAGGTCTAATAATAGTCCATTCGAAATTTGAATTTCGTAGAAAGTTTTCACCTATTTTCTTCCAAATAAGAATTAAACCAAAAAGGTTTAATGGGTGAAATAACTTTCCAGTGCAAAGAGAACTTACTAAAATAACCCTCTTAATGCCAACTCTTTTGCAACTTTCCAATTGCCTGTATACCCCTAAGGCATCAACTTTTGCAGGACCGGTTAGATCCAATGATGCTCTCGCACCAGTTGCAATTACCAAAGCATCAATACCTTTAAACGCTTTATCAAGTTCTTTTTTATTATCTAATGAAATTCTAATTGTTTCCAAACTCTCTAGACCTTCTGAAATTTTTGAATTCTTTCTAATAATTTGCCTAACTTTATATCCTTTCTTAACTGCCTCTTCAGAAATTCTGTAACCTGTTTTCCCGGATGCACCAGTAATTGCTATTTTCATGATTTAAGAACTAATAAATTTATTATATTAATTTCTTAGGGTTTTTTACATATAAATTTCTTTTTTCTTTTTGGGTAAAGAGTACGACATAAATAACATTTTGTTCCATCACAGCCTCTTGCGGTGCAGTGTTCTCTGCCATAAAAGATTATTTGCAAATGTAAGGTATTCCAATCATTAATGGGAAATATTTTTTTCAAGTCTTTTTCTGTTTGAACTACGCTTTTCCCATTTGAAAGACCCCATCTTTGTGACAACCTGTGTATGTGAGTATCGACTGGGAATGAGGGAATTTTAAACACTTGAGACATCACAACTGATGCTGTTTTATGGCCTACCCCTGGGAGAGATTCAAGCTTCTCAAAAGAATCTGGGACCATTCCGTTATGCTTCTCAATCAATAGTTTAGATAAGTTATAGATGTTCTTTGATTTTTGATTAGATAGACCTAAAAATTTTATGTATTCGTAAATGCCATCAATACCTAGCTGCATCATCTTTTGTGGATTATCTGCAACCTTAAATAAGCTTTTTGTTAATTCATTAACTTTTTTATCTGTTGATTGAGCACTTAAAACTACGGCGACTAGAAGTGTATATGCATTTGTATGATCAAGAGGTATTGGAGGCGATGGATATAGATTTTTGAGTTCCTTGCGTATTATTTCTGCTCTTTCAGACTTTCTCATTAAATTTGAAAATTAAATGGTGTATAAAATTATACAAGGGATAATTTAGGTTAATATTTTCTGCTAACTTAATATATTTAAATAAGAAGAATTTAGTGAAAAATGGTGCGCTAATAATTGATGATCTGCATCATAAATATGATAAGCGAGAATGTTCAAATTGGATATTAAACGAAATTAACCTGAAAATTGAAAATGGCGAATTATTAGGTTTGCTAGGTCCTTCTGGTTGCGGAAAAACAACTCTTTTAAGATTAATCGCGGGTTTCGAATATCCTTCTAAAGGGTGTATTTCTTTAAATGACAACGAAATTTCTAGTAGAAAAAAAATTCTTAGTCCTGAGAAAAGAAATATTGGTATGGTTTTTCAAGATTATGCACTTTTCCCACACTTAAATGTTTTGGAAAATGCAATGTTTGGTTTGAAAAACAAAAAAGACAGATCTAGAGTTGATTATTTACTAAATGTTGTTGGTCTTGATGGTTTTGTTGGAAGGTACCCACATGAATTGTCCGGAGGCCAAAAACAAAGACTCGCAATTGCGAGAGCTCTTGCTCCAGGTACAAATTTTATTTTATTAGATGAACCTTTTTGTAGTCTTGATATGCATGTCAAACTAAAATTGAGAAGTGAACTTCCTAATATTCTAAAAGGTTGTAATGCAAGCGGATTGATGGTTACTCATGATCCGGAAGAAGCAATGTCAATTTGCGATAAAGTCGCCGTTATGAATGAGGGAAAAATACATCAAATTGATACGCCAATTAACCTTTTAAATAATCCCAAGACCATGTTTGTAAGTAGTTTTATTTTGGGCAATAATATTATTAATCTCAAAAAAAACGGTAATTCATATATTTCTTGTTTGGGTGAAATAAATAGTTCAGATTATTTGAAAAATACAAGTATCAAAAGTATGTCAATTTCGCCTAAATTTATTTCAATAAAAAGATCAGAAACTGGTAATGCAATTGTTATATCTAAAGAATTTCTTGGAGAATTTCTTATATATAAAGTAACAATTAATGGAAACATATTAAGGGTTAGGACTGATATTAATAATCTCCTTAATAATGGTGATAAATGTACTCTTTCAATTAATAAAAATAGTTATTATTTTTTATATCCCGGAGCATATAAGGAATATATTTAGACATTTTTTATAAGCAATTACACTTCCCCCCCTTCCAATTAGAGCATTTTTTCTTTTTACATTTCTTTTTTTTACTTTTATATATTTTATTAAGTAATAGAAGTTCAGAAATACTGTACTCTAAATACATTTATAGTATTGCGATTGATTTTCATTATCATATTATTTAATTTAATTTAAAGGATTAATTTATTACTAATTTATACAAAATGTTGTATTATTTATATAGTTTCTTTTTTGAAAATGATTGAAAATAATTTAAAAACAAAGAAATTAATTAATTTTGGTCCGTCTGGGAGAGCTGTTGCTCAACCGATAGATGATAGTTTACTGGATAATATTTTTGAACATCTAACTATGGAAAGATATGCTAATGTTCAATATTTTTCTATGTATCTCTGGTTTCAAGAACGTGATTTAAATGGATTTGCGTATCATTTTTTAAGTGAATCACAAGGTGAAATGGAACATGCACAGAAGTTTGCAGATTATTTAATCGCAAGAGGACAAAGCGTAAAATTAGATGAAATTCCTGCTCCCGTTCAAACGTGGGATTCAATAGAGGATCTGATTTCTTATTCTTTCAACATGGAGGCTGATTTAACTTCATCTCTGCAACAACTTTATTCTATTTCAGAAAGAATTTCCGATACAAGAACCAACGTATTTTTAGATCCAATCATTGATGCTCAAACAAAATCAGAAGATGAATTTGCAAACATACTTGGCAAAGTAAAGTTTGCGTCTAATCAACCTTCTGCAATCTTATTGATAGATAGTGATTTAAAGAAAAAATAAATTGCTTTCAAATTTATTTTCATTTAATATCCTTTTGCTTATTTCAACAAGTAACTTAGAAAAGTTTATTTTTTCATCACTTTTTTTATTTAATAGCTCAGCTATTTTATAAATCTCATTAACTCTTTTAAAAATATTTTTGTTTTCAGAAAACAATCTTTCCTTCAATGCTTTATTATTTGTTGTTTTGAAAGATTGTTTTATATTTTTGAGTCTATTCGATAAAATATCAACTTCTATTAACAAGCTGTTAGTAAGTGATTGTGATTCCTTCATTTTTTTTTATAGCGGCGAAGTTTCAATAAAAGAAGGTGCAACACTGACTGTTTGTGTTCCAATAGGAGCTATTAATAACTCAGATGATCTTAATTTAGAAATTAATCTTGTTGATGTTACGCGTGTAGAACCGATTAATTCACCAATTCTTTCGTGAGTTAACCTAAAAGGTAACTCACACCATTGCCCACATCTCCTGCCTAAACGATTTACAAGTATTGAAAACAACGCTTGTAATCGCTGTTCTGCATTTCCTAAGTGCCTTATCCTAAGGAGTTGCAAAGTCCATTCATTTACTGCATCGAAACCAATATTCTCATCAATATTCACATTGCTGTGAAATGACAAATCTGTTAGTGCTTCAACACAGACACCTTCGCTACATAAAAGGTCCGTTCTTAATTGATCTCCTGATTGTAAAAATGCGAGGGTCATTCCTTCAGTTTCTTCACAAGGGCAATAAACTCTAGCAATTCCACTTTCAACTTCTAGGCATGTCCCTTTTGGTCTTGATGAGAGATCTATTAATACGGATTGTCCAGTTATTATCCTTACTGATTTTGACGGAGATTCTCCATAATTATGGAAATTCATTAATTTAAGTATGATAATGAGAATTATTATCAATTATGCACCATAAAAATACTTATTGCAATAGATTCTCATTATCATAACATTTCTGAAGCTTTTCTTCACATAGTATTTAGGAATATAATTTAGTTAGAATTGCAAATTTTTTTATTTTAGATGAGCGTAAATAGAGTTTGTTTTAATTGTGGAAGTTCTTCATTTGTTTCAGATCGATCTTTAGGGGGTAAGATTGTATGTTCTAAATGTGGATCTTCTTCATTTAAAAATAAATCCTCTTCATTTTTAAAAAGTAAAAAATTAGTACTTCTTGCTATTGCGATAGCTATTTTCATAATTGTTATTTAGATAATCTGTTTATATTCCAACGTCCATTTTTAAAAGTAACTTCTACTTCTATACCATATAACTTATTAAGATTTTCACTATTTATGACCTTATTTTGATATCCATCAGCGATAATTTCGCCATCTTTTAACATTATGACCCGATCATAAATTTTTGTAATCGTTGAAATATCATGAGTAACGCATAAAATTTTAGTATTTAATTTTGATAATTCATTAACCTTATCAACTACAAAAAACTTTGATTTATAATCTAAATTTGAAATTGGTTCATCTAGAATTAAGATTTGCGGTTTTTTGATTAGTGCTCTTGCAATGAGAGTAATTTGTTTTTCTCCATCTGATAAATAGGAAAATTTTTTTTTTGATAAATTATATATATTCATTTTCTTCATAATTTTTTCCACCTCATAAGAATCTCTTTCAGATTTATTTTGTACGTAACAATATCTTCCATATAGACCACTTAAAATTAAATCAAAAACTTGTAAATTTGGATTTATTCTATTTTTTATATCATTATTTACGGTACTTATTTTTTTTCTTAGTTCCCATAAATTTATAAGTTCTTTGTCAAATATCTTCAGTTTCGATTCATTAGCTACCATTGGGTATATGTTTCTATTAATTATTTCAATTAAGGATGATTTACCGGAACCATTTGGTCCAATTAATATTACATTCTCTGAATACGCTATCTTTAAATTTAAATCTTTAATTACTCTAAAGCCATTTTTAAAACAATTTATATTTTTTGCATCAAACCAAAATTTATTAAACACTAAAACTTATTACTCCAAAATATAATCAATTGAATTGAGCTTAAAAGAAATATAAAAAGATAGAGCCAATTCAACCATGAAGGTCTATTTACATTCTTCATAAATTATATAATTAACATAAAAAATATAAGCGGAGCAGCAAATCTTACAAATGTTTTTCTAATAATATCTATATTATTTCTAATTTCTAACTTCTTTATCTCAGGAGGATATTTCAATATGACCTTATCATATACATCAAGATTTTGGGTTTTGTTAATATTTTTCCATGGTTCATCTTTATCTTCAGACTTCTTATACCATTTCCAAAAATAATTTATTATCCTATCTTCTCCCAATAATTTTATTTCATCCTTACTAATAAATCCCATATCGTGATTATATGTTTGTGTTTTTAAAATCATATAATCCTCATCGAATATCTTATAAAAAATCTTTCTTTGAGTCTCTTTAAATAATAAGAGGTTATTAAGTAGTTTATTTTGTAGAAATTTCCTGTAGTGTCTTACTATTACTCTTGCTTTGTTGTTTCCTAGAGGAATATGATCTAAAACTTGTAAATATCTTGACGATGAAGGATCATCTTTGTAAATTAATATCCTTCCTGGAGGTATGTATTTTATTCGAATAAATTCTTTTGTAGGGTCATTCTTGTAATAATAAATACTTTCAATGTATTTGGGATTAATATTAATTTTCTGGTTAAAACTAACTAGTACGTTTTTATTCACATCTTTATCAGGGATTGTATCGCCATGAACCCAAAAGATATGAAGGATATCTAGGTGATTTTCAATAATCCTTGACCAATCACATTTGAAGTCAACTAATACCTCCTCAAAGACGTAATCCTTATGTGAAAACCCATTTTCATGTAATTCGTAGTTACTTATACTTATAGGTATATCTTCACTTATTTTATTTAAATCAGTCTCAGATTTTTTAGAGTAATTTACAAAAATATATCCATTTTTTTCTGAAGTTTTGTATTGAGATAAATGAATTCTTTTGGCGTAGTTATCGTAGTTATTATCTACTATATGGCGACATGTTATTCTGTCGAGATTTTGGCAACTTCCTCCAGATGAAAACTTGGCCCCATGATATGGGCAGGTTATTACTCCATCTGATAATGTCCCTCCAAAAAAGGAGGCTCCTCTATGTGGACAAATATTTTTAATACACCTAACGTTTTTATTTTCATCTCTATAAAGAACAAGAGGCTCATCATATAGTGAAAAATAATATAGCTTATTTTTTCTTAGTTCTTTAGAGGGACAAATTGCATACCAACCAAATAAACCTAGATTTAATTCTTTTTCATTTTCTCTAATATCAAACGAGTCAATTTTTACTACCGTTCCTTTTTTAAATGGCTTAAGAACGGTATTAAAGTCTTTTGATTTAAAAAAATTAATTTGTCTGTTTTCCATAAATTAATTTCTTTTTTTAAACGACTGTTTATCTTTCGGAACTATAACCCAACTAAATAATCAATTTCTTATAAAAAAAAATTTCTCTATTATTTGTAGCAATAATTATGTAATTATCGAAAAATATTGAGTCTCTTTCGTATCTATGTATCTTTATTTCATATTTTTTGTATCTTTTGTGATTCTTTCAAATTTTTTATGTAATCAATAGCATCATCAATATTTTTGTGGAAATTACATTGACCCAAATAACAACCTATAAATCTTAAAAATTTTCTCTTGCCACCACTAATTTCATATCTATGTATTGTTCCGCCATCTATGGGAGCATAAATAAGTTCTGGTAGTGCCATATTAATTTTGTATTTAATACTTAATTAAACAATAATTCATCTTCAAATACATTTCCATAGCTCATTCCATATATTTAATAATTAATTTACTTATTTTTGGATAATTATTTATTGAATATCCATGTATTATTTGTTATCTATTAATTATTGTTATGGATTTTTTATTATGCCAAAAGCATTTAGGCGTTTTTTAAAAAAACTACCAAAAAAAATTCAAACTATGAAATACTCATTTAGAGAGTTTTTATCGTCAAAAATATGAAATAGCTATTCTGGCTAATGAATTTTTAAATTTCTATATTTTTAATTAAACATGGTCGGCAGAGTTGAATTCTAAACTATATTAAATTTGCAATTCATGAAATATTATGATCAAAAGAGTTTTTGCGATATTCACTTTAACTTTGCTTTTTCTATTTAGTAGTCCAGTTTACTCTTTAGATACTTCTACTAAAACTCTTGAAAAGTATACTAAAAAGATTTCTAACAAGTTCACTAGAACTTACTGCAACACTACTAAATTCGGTATTTCTTATGACGGAGCTTTGGCTTTTGCGATTGGAGAGACTAAAAAGGAATTTAAAAATAATAAACTCAATAAGTTGATAGATTATTCTCTTCTAAAAAATTCAATAGTTAATGAATTAGAAAATAATTGCCAGGTTTATGATTTTGAAATTAGAAATTTAGAAAATTTAAAATTTAGCTAGAAAAATGTAAATTGTTAAAGGTTTATTTTTTTCCTATCCAATCATTGGGTTTTTCCATCATCCATTCGAAAACTCCCTTAGCATCAAGGTTTTTAGATGCATAAACAAATAAAATTGGAAATATTAAAATTACTGCG
>QCDN01000011.1 GCA_003280885.1 Prochlorococcus sp. AG-355-J04
ATCATTTTATTATGAATTACTTAGAAAGTTCAATTCTAGAGTCATTATAAAATATGACAGTTTTTGGCAAAACTTTATCTTAAGTTCTCCCATGAAAGAAAAACAATCTTTTTTAAAACAAAAAATCGACTTAGAAAGTCCTAATAAAAATATCGTACCTATTACTACATCCGTAGGAAGAGATGGGAAATTGTCAGTTGGTGGATGTTCAATTGAAGAATTAGTTAAAAAATATGATTCTCCTCTTTACATCCTTGATGAATTAACTTTAAGAAAGTCTTGTAGAGCTTATAAAAAAGCATTAGAGAAATATTACCCAGGGGAATCACTCACGATATACGCCTCCAAGGCAAATAGCTCTATATTCATGAGTAACCTTGTATCCTCAGAAGATTTAGGGCTTGATGCAGTTTCTGAGGGAGAATTATTAACGGCTCTAAAGGGTGGGGTGCCAAATGAAAAAATTGTTTTTCACGGGAACAATAAATCTGATAAAGAAATAGATTTCGCAATTAGAAATAACATAAAAATAATTGTAGATAATGACTACGACTTAAAAAGATTAGAGAAAGTATCAAATTCATTAAATCGCGATTTAGAGATAATGATTCGCTTTACTCCTGGAATAGAATGCCATACACATGAATACATAAGAACAGGTTCATTTGATAGCAAATTTGGTTTTGGAATCGAATATTTGAATAATTTATTTGCAATCATAAGCGAAACTAAACATTTAAAATTAAAAGGACTACATGCTCATATTGGTTCCCAAATTTTTGAACTTGAACCTCATAAGGATTTAGGCGTAATAATGGTAAAGGTTATGTTGGACGCTAAAAAATTCGGTCATAATATTAAAGAACTAAATGTTGGTGGTGGCTTAGGCATTAAATATACAAAAAATGACGATCCACCTTCTATTGATGAATGGGTAAAAACAATTTCCAACTCTGTTGTTAAAGCCTGTAAAAAACACAATTTAGATCTGCCCAAATTGATGTGTGAACCTGGAAGATCTATCGTATCTACAGCAGGCATAACAATTTACAAAATTGGGGCTTTTAAAGAAATTCCTGGAATCAGGACTTATATGTCTGTTGATGGAGGTATGAGTGATAATCCAAGACCCATAACATATCAATCAAATTATTCTGCTTGTTTAGTGGGTAATCCATTTAATATTAATTCTAAAAATAAATATACTATTGCTGGCAAGCATTGTGAATCAGGAGATGTATTGTTTAAGGAAATTGAACTAGCGGATTGTAAAGCAGGAGATCTTATATGTGTTTTTGGTACTGGGGCATACAATAATTCAATGAGTTCTAACTACAACAGAATACCAAGACCTGCTGCTCTTTTAGTTTGTGAAGGGGAAGCAGAGATTATTCAAAAGAGGGAGAGTCCTCTTGATCTTTTAAAATATGATGTATTACCTGATCGCTTTATTAAACAAAGTTAGGTACATTTAGATTAATTTTTTATTTAATGTGAATTTCTGGGGGTTTATAAATTTAAAGCTTTTATTAGATGTCTTATTTGCTGTTGGTTTTGGACTTTTATTATTTTCTAGAGTCAAAGAACAGAGAACATTGTGGCTATTAAGGGGATATTTATTTTTAGTTTCAACCGCATGGTTCATCCAGAGATATGCTTACCTTCCATTAACATCAAAGTTAATTGATGCAGTAGTCTTAGCCTGTTCTCTCTCTTTAGCAATCCTATGGCAGGGAGAGCTTAGAAGATTAATGGAATTATTAGGAACTGGCAGGCTAACTGTATTACTAGGAAATCCGCCAAAGGAGTTTAGAGCAACATCAACTACTATTACTAAGTTAGTTGATACTGCAGGTAAACTTTCACAGAATAGAAGAGGCGCTTTAATCGTAGTTGATTTAGGGAGTGATTTAAGACCTGAAGATTTTTTATATTCAGGTACAAATATTGAGGCTCAATTGTCAACTGACCTTTTAATAAATCTTTTTGCAACAGATACACCTTTACATGACGGAGCTGTTCTAGTTAAAGGTAATAAAATAATTTCTGCTGGAGTAATACTTCCTCTCTCAAGACAAGGAATAAGTAGATATGGCACAAGACATTTAGCAGCATTAGGAATTACAGAAAGATTTGACAGATGTATTTGTATTGTTGTTTCTGAAGAAACAGGTACGTTATCATTAGCAAACCAAGGCAAACTCGAAAGGCCAATAACCAGCAGCAGATTACAAGAACTTCTTACAAAATTGATTGGAAATCAAAACTCTATGGGCACAAGTAAATCATCTATAGGCAAAAATAATTTATCCCAAAAGACAAGCCCAAGTGATAACATTACCATTGATGTTAAAGAAAAAGAATTAAATAAACCAGAGAATCTCACTAACATAAAGGATTAACTAATGACTTTAGGAAAAATAATTGACGAGAAAAATAATGATTTATCTAAGAAAATAGATAAGCAAAAAGTTCCAGAACATATTGCAATAATTATGGATGGGAATGGTAGATGGGCTACTAAAAAAGGTTTACCGCGTTCTTATGGGCATAAAAAAGGAGTCTTTGTTTTAAAAGAAATTCTTAAAGCATCAAAAAAATTAGGTTGCAAGGTACTTACTGTTTATGCTTTTTCAACTGAGAATTGGTCAAGACCAACAAAAGAGGTTGATTTTCTTATAAATCTTTTTAGTGAAGTTTTGAGAAACGAGATTGATGAGATAAATGAAGAATCAACAAAAATAAAATTTATTGGAGATTTATCTCCTTTCCCAGAAACTTTAAAAAAAATAATCTCTAGTTCTGAAACTCTAACTAAAAACAACAATAAATTTTTATTGAATGTTTGCGTTAATTACGGAGGCAGGCAAGAAATTGTAAAAGTTGCAAAAGAATTAGCATTTAAATCATCTTCTGGTGAAATAAAACCAAGTGAAGTTAATGAAGAATTATTTAATTCAGAGCTATTAACACGAGGAATTAAAGATCCAGAATTACTAATAAGGACTAGTGGAGAAAAAAGGATCAGTAATTTTCTTTTATGGCAATTAGCTTATTCAGAAATTTATATATCCGACGTACTTTGGCCAGACTTCAATGAGTTTGAATTTCTAAAAGCAATAATTGATTACCAATCAAGGGAGAGACGTTTTGGCGGTATAGAATCATTAACAAATGAATCTTTTGAAGATTCTCAATATTCTTCATAACAAAAATGGATAATTTGAATAATCAGTTTTTAAGAGAAATTAGGTTCGATTGGAATAAAGAGGAGATATTGGAAATACTTAATATGCCTCTGATTGATTTAATGTGGGAATCACAAATTGTTCACAGGAAATTCAACAAATACAACATTCAATTGGCATCATTGTTCAGCGTAAAAACTGGTGGATGCGAGGAAAATTGTTCCTATTGTAGCCAATCAATTTATAGTGCTAGCAAAATCAAAAGTCATCCACAATTTCAAGTTGAAGAGGTTTTAGCAAGAGCTCAAATAGCGAAAAAAGAAGGTGCAGATAGGTTTTGCATGGGTTGGGCCTGGAGAGAAATTAGAGATGGAAAATCTTTTAATGCAATGTTAGAGATGGTTAGCGGTGTAAGAGATTTAGGAATGGAAGCATGCGTTACTGCTGGGATGCTTACAGAAGAACAAGCTTCCAGACTGGCTGATGCAGGTTTAACCGCGTATAACCACAATCTTGATACTAGTCCTGAACATTATAAAAATATTATTACTACTAGAACGTATCAAGACAGACTTGATACTATCAAAAGAGTAAGAAATGCAGGAATAAATGTTTGTTGCGGAGGAATAATAGGTTTGGGTGAAACTAATGGCGATAGAGCATCTCTTTTGGAAGTGCTTTCTAACATGAATCCCCACCCTGAAAGTGTTCCTATAAATTCTTTAGTAGCTATTGAAGGTACTGGTCTAGAAGATAATCAAGAAATTGATTCTATTGAAATGATAAGGATGATAGCTACAGCCCGAATTCTTATGCCTAAAAGTAAAATAAGATTAAGTGCAGGGCGAGAAAAACTTTCAAAAGAAGCTCAAATTTTATGTTTTCAATGTGGGGCAAATTCAATTTTTTATGGAGATGAATTACTCACAACTTCAAATCCATCTTTTCAATCAGACAGAAAACTTCTTAAAGAGGTTGGAGTATCATTTAACAAAGATTTTGAAACTTGTGAAAAAACATTATCTTCTTTATGAAAGGCAAAAATTATAAAATAGTTTCTCTTTATTCTTTCTTCCCATTTCAAGAAAACTTAATTCTTGATCTCAAAAAAAAATTATTAGAAATCGAAAATGAAAACGATCTTTCAGGATTATTAATTTTTGCAAGTGAGGGAATTAATGGAACTATTTGTGCTGAGAAAAATGTAATTGATATTGTTATCAACTTACTGAACAAATATACAGACAATAGAAATTTGAATATGAAAGTAAACTCTTCAAAAAAGAAAGTCTTCAAAAAATTAAAAATAAAAATTAAGAAAGAAATAGTTACTATGGGTATCCCTGAAATAAACCCTTCACAAGATAATGGGACTTATATTGATTCAGCTGATTGGAATAAGTTAATTAGAAATCAAAATACAATAGTCATTGATACTAGAAATCATTACGAGGTTTCTATAGGAACATTTCAGAATTCTATAAACCCAAATACGAGCAACTTTAGCGAATTCCCCAAGTGGGTAGATGATCATTTAGATAATCACCTAGAAAATAAGGAATCTACAAATATAGCAATGTTTTGTACCGGCGGTATCAGATGTGAAAAAGCTACCAGTTTGCTGAAAAAGAAAGGTTATAAAAATATTTATCACCTACAAGGGGGCATCCTTCAATACCTTAATGATATGCAAAAAGAAGAAAACTTATTTGAAGGTGAATGTTATGTTTTTGATAAAAGAGTTGCTTTAGATCAAGAATTAGAAAAAGGCTCCTACTCGATTTGTCATGCATGTGGAATGCCAGTTTCAATTCAAGATCAAAAAAGAAAAGAATATAGAAAGGGTATCCAATGTCATTTCTGCATAGATCAATTCAGTGATGATGATAGGAAAAGGTTTGAAGAAAGACAAAAACAGATCGATAGATTAAAAGTGGAAAATCATAAAATCTATAAGTCCTAATTTTAAAAATCATGAAGGTTGAAGAATTAGAAAAATTAGCAGGTACAATTGGATTGTTAATTAAAATTCAAGTTAGAGAAACTCTCGGATTATGTTTCTTTAGAATCGTTATAGCAGAACAGAAAGATAACATCATTAAGATTTGGGCCGAAATGAAAGGTTGGACTTACTTAAATAGACAAGGTATTCAGCTTGATACATTAAGAATCCTTAGTAAAGCGCCTGCTTTTGTTTCGGAATTGATATGGGCAACAACTATGGCTTGGGCAATTGAAAAAAAATCAAGCAACAAAGCTAGACTTTTAGCTATTTTTGATAGTGAAGGATATAGTAAAAAACTTGTAAGATATTTCAAGTTAATAGGCTTCAAAATTGTTAAAGAAGTTGGTTCTAGCCCAGTAGATCTTTTATTAAGATTGGTCTGGGGAGGTGCTGGTACACTTATGAACGGTGAATGTATTTCCATATTGGAAAAACTTGAAAAGAAACTCTCTTTAATTGAAAAAAGTTAACCTGCATGATAACTACTTCTAACTAAGGGGCCAGAAGATACTTTCTTGAATCCTAATTCCTTAGAGAAGCGATATAAATATTCAAACTCTGATGGATCCCAATATTTCCTAACTGCTAAATGATTGAATGAGGGCCTTAAATATTGGCCAATTGTGATTTGATCACAATCTATTTTTTTAAGATCATAAATTGTATTTTTTATTTCATCCAATGTTTCCCCAAGACCTAACATAATTCCTGATTTAGTTTGAATATGAGGAGCAATATCTTTTGACTTTTTTAGTAAACTAAGGGATTTTTTATAATTTGCACCTCTCCTAACTTCTTTTTGCAGTCTTTCAACAGTTTCAAGATTATGATTAAAGCAAATTGGGTCTTTTTCTAAAATCGTCTTCAATCTCTCAGTCTGAAGTTTATTAGTTTCATCAAAATTTTTGCCCCCACCCCATAAATCAGGAGTTAAAACCTCTATTTTTATCGTTGAATCAATTTTTCTAATCTCATCAATTGTAGATATAAATAAATTTGCACCATGATCAGGGAGATCATCTCTAGCTACAGATGTCAAAACAACATATCTCAAATTTAGTACTTTCACTGCTTCAGCAACTTGAGTACATTCATCAATATTGATAGAACTAGGTCTACCTTTATTTACCTGACAAAAAGCACATGAACGAGAACATATCGATCCACCCAGTAAAAAAGTGGCTGTTCCTGAGGCATAACATTCTGCTCTATTTGGACATCTTGCTTCTTCACAAATAGTATGAATATTTGATTTTTTGATGAGTTTTTGTATTTTTTCGAATTCTGAAGCTTTACTAATAGGAAATTTAATCCAAGAGGGAAGTCTTAAGATTGTTTCTTTCTTGATTAGATTATTATCTGTCATTGGCTAATTTAGTTTTGTTCTTCCTTCTAACGCCCTTGCAAGTGTAACTTCGTCCACATATTCAAGTTCACTACCCATTGGGAGGCCATATGCAATTCTCGTAACTTTTGTAAAAGGGGCTAACAATTTTCCAATATAAAGACTTGTTGTATCTCCCTCAACACTGGGGGTCAATGCCAATATGATCTCATCTATTTCAGACTTACTAACTCTTTCTACCAAGCTTCTTATTTCTAAGAGTTCGGGGCCAACAGAATCCATTGGGGATATTAAACCTCCAACAACGTGATAAACACCTTTAAATTCTCTGGCGCGCTCCAAAGCAAGCAAATCTTTAGTTTCTGCTACTACACAGATTATTTTTTGATTTCTTTCAGTATTTTTACAAATTTCACATTCATCTTCTGAAGTCAAATTGAAACATTTTTTGCAACGACCAACATTACTATGTGCTTCTAACAGAGCCTTTGAAAAATCTCTTATTGTACTTTCAGGTTGTTTTAAAATAAACAGGGCTAATCGCTGCGCCGTTCTTGGACCAATCCCTGGGAATTTCTCAAAATGACCAATTAATTTTGAAAGCGGTTTGGTATAAGTAATCAAAATCAAACTATTTCTAGGGATAATTTAGACGCAAAATTCTGAATTGCCATAATTGTTTGCTTTTAATGTCTTATTATGTTTTTAGTTAGTAATTTCAAACAAAATGAAAAATATAAAAATTAACCCTTTCAAATATTTATTTTTGATTTTCTTGTGTTTAACACTGAGTGCCTGTAGTGGCGGACTCAATGCGGGATTAGAAGCTTATCAAAGTCCAGATGGAAGATATGCTTTTTTGTATCCAACAGGATGGACGAGAGTAAAAGTCGATGGAGGACCTGAAATTATTTATCATGATCTAATAAATAGTAATGAGACCTTAAGTTTAGTTATTTCTGATGTAAATAAAGAGGTTCAACTTGAGCAATTAGGAAGTCCAAATGAAGTAGGGCAAACATTAATTGATAGAGTCATTGCTCCCGAAGGTTCAGGTAGAGAGGTAAAACTGATAAATGCTAAAAAGAGGGAAGCATCAAATCATATTTTTTATGATTTAGAGTATGAATTAAATTTAAATGAACAAGCCAGACATGAACTTGCAACTGTAGTAATTGATAGAGGAACACTTTATACTTTTGCTGTAGGAACAAATGAAGAAAGATGGAATAAAGTTGATGGAATGTTTAGTAATGTAATCGAATCATTTAACTTTCTAATATAGTTTATAAATTAAACACTAAATACCTACTTGAACATTCCACAAATCGGAATATGTTTTGTTCTGATCTAAAAGGTTTTCATGTTTTCCACTTTCAACGATTTTACCCTTATCAATAACAATAATATTGTCAGCATTTTTTATAGTGCTTAATCTGTGAGCTATTACTATAGTTGTTCTTTCTTTTGTGATTTTAGATAATGATTTTTGTATTAAAGCCTCTGTTTCATTATCAACTGAGGCTGTAGCTTCATCTAATATTAATATTGGTGCATCCTTTAAAACAGCTCTGGCCAAGGCGATTCTTTGACGTTGTCCGCCTGAGAGTCTTTGGCCCCTTTCCCCCACTATAGTTTTATAACCATCTGGTAATTGTTCAATAAATTTATGAGCTTCCGCAATCTTTGAAGCTTTAATGATATCTTTAAGACTTGGGTTGATTGAGCCATAAGCAATATTTTCTTGTACACTGCCATGAAATAAATAAGTTTCCTGACTTACTAAAGAAATAGACTTTCTTAAATCCCTCAAAAGTATTTCTTTAATAGAAATGCCATCCAAGGTTATTGACCCATTATTACTATCATAAATCCTAAGGAGTAATTTTATTATTGTACTTTTCCCAGAACCTGTTAAACCAACTATTCCTAATGTTGAGTTATTTTCGATTTTGAAATTTATGTTTTTTAAAGTTAAATCTCGTCCAGGATAATTAAAATTTATATTTTTAAAAATAATTTCTCCCTTGATATTTTTAGGTTCAATTTTTATTTTTCCATCTTTTATTTTTATAGGAGTATCTATGAGATCAATTACTCTATCTATTGAAGCCATAGATCTCTGGAAATCATCTAAAACATGCCCCAAAGTAGTTAAAGGCCATAATAGTCTTTGTGTAATAAACACTAAAAAACTATAAGTTCCTACATCAAGTGTCTTATTCCAAGTTTGGAAACCACCAATTAATAGAATCGCTATAAAAGCAAATAAGATTGCAAATCTTATAAGAGGGATAAAAGCAGAGGAAAATTTTATTGCAGCCTTGTTACTTCTTTGATAATCGAGACTTTCTTTATTTAATCTATTTAGTTCCCATTTTTCTTTAGTAAAACTTTTTATGGTTAAAATTCCACTTAAATTATTATTAAGTCTTGATGCCAATAGTCCAGCTTTATTTCTAACATCTCTATATTTTGGAGCAAGCTTCCTTTGAAATTTAATTGATCCTAAAAGTATAATTGGAATAGGAAAGAAAGCAAATAAAGCGATTTTTGGAGAGACGTAAATCATAGTGCCCCCAATTATTAAGACAGTTATAAATAACTGAATAATCTGATTAGCCCCTTGATCTAGAAATCTTTCGAGTTGATTTATATCATCATTCAAGATAGATAATAGCCTTCCAGTATTATCATTTTCAAAAAAATCCATATCTAATTCTTGGATATGCTCATAAGCTTTTATTCTTAATTTATGTTGCGATAGCTGAGCCAAATTTCTCCATAAAATCGAATATAAATATTCAAAGGAGGATTCACCAGACCAAACTATTCCAGAAGCAAATGCAAGAAAAATCAATTGTGCTGGAACTTCTTTTATTCCAAAACCAGCAATCCATGAATTCTGTTCCTTAACAAGGATATCCACCGCAAGTCCAATTATTACGGGGGGAGCTAAATCTAATATTTTATTAATTATGGAACTAAGAAAAGCAAAAAATAGTAACCTTCTTTCTTCAATCAGATTTAAATAAAGTCTAATTATTGGATTTTGATTTTTCTTAGACCTCATAAAAATAATTATTAAATTTTTCTATTATGATTTAAATTTTCTTTAGTTTCTAATTTACATTTTGTTTTTGCATATTGATGTTTTGCAGTTTGCATAAATTCTTCGTAGTAACAATTACAAGTTTCATTCGCAATTTCTTCACTATATACCATTTCTGCTTTTATCATCTCCTCTTTAACGCTCTGAAGACAAAATAATTTTATGATTGAATTTTTTTTCGTTTGAGCTAAATAATAACTATTAAAAGAGTTGAATAGTATTATCAGATTCACAAAAATAAAGAATTTATATTTGTTAGATTTCATTCTATATTACTAGTTTCTGACTTTAATTTTTTTTAATTTATTTTTAGTTTCTCTATGCAGATCTCTGGGTAGATCTACCAAACTATAATCATTAAAAATCTGTATCTTACCTATGGATCTACCATTTATATTAGTTGAATTACAGATTGAGGATATAATATTTGCAACTCTAACCCCATCAAATTTTCCAAAGTTAAATCTGTAAGTTTCAAAAGAATCATTTTGATAATTATTTCTTCTATTTGAATTTCTCATACGATTATTAATATTTCTATTTGATCTATTTCGATCAGTATTATTTTGTTTATTAATCCAAGAATCATCTTCATTAACAAAAAATGATTTATTACCTATAACTAAATTTATCGCCGCCATTGCAATATTTGAGTCATCCATAGAGTATTTTTCTTTTAAATTATCTAGTACATCAATAATCAAAGATTTATTTTCTTCATTTTCATCTTTATCTAAAGAACTCTCATTAACATTATCTATAAGTTTCTCCATCCTTTTTTCATTTATTATTTTATTACTTGGTATATTAATTTCTTCAATCTTGGTTCTTGTTGAGTTCTCTAAGTTTCTTAGAAAATGTTTTTCTCTTTGATTAACAAATAAAATTGCTTCTCCTGATCTGCCTGCTCTTCCAGTTCTTCCAATTCTATGAGTATATGTTTCCTTGTCAAAAGGAAAATCGTAATTAACAACAAGTTTTATCCTCTCAACATCTAATCCTCTAGCTGCGACATCAGTTGCAACAAGGATATTAATAAATCCTTTTTTTAATCTGTCTACAGTATTTTCTCTTTGATTTTGAGGTATGTCTCCATTAAGTACTGCCACAGTATGACCTGAATTCTCTAAAGCTTCAGCTATTGAAGTAGTAAGTAGTTTTGTCCTCACAAAAATAATTACTCCCTCGTTATTAAGTTCTAATATTCTTTTTAAAGCATCTAACTTATGATGCCTTTGTACATATAGAAATTTTTGCGAAATTAATTGAGTTTCTTTTTTGACACTTTTGATTAATATTTCGGCGGGATCATTTAGATATTTTTTTGCTATATTTCTTATCTCACTAGGCATTGTTGCTGAAAACAATACCATCTGCTTATTTTCCGGAAGTTGATCTATTATCCATTCAATATCTTCAAGAAAACCCATATTTAACATTTCATCTGCCTCATCTAAAACAAGACAATTTATGTCTTTAATTTTAAAAGTCCCCTGCCTTATGTGATCCATTATTCGGCCTGGGGTTCCAACTACTACGTCAACTTTTCTTTTTAATGCAGAGATTTGATTTCGATAGTCGGTACCTCCATATATTGCAACAGTCTTAAAATTACTAGATTCAGAGCTATAACTTTTAAAAGATTCTGCCACTTGAGTTGCTAATTCTCTTGTAGGAGTCATAACTAAAACCTTGGCATTTAATTCTTTATTATCTGTAAGTTTTTCTATTAATGGTAATGCGAAAGCTGCTGTCTTTCCTGTTCCTGTTTGTGCTTGGCCTAGTAAATCCCTGCCTAACATTAGTTCCGGAATTGCAGCTTTTTGGATAGGAGTTGGATTTTTATATCCTTTATTTCTTAACGAATTTAAGATCGATTGATTAAACCCAAAATCGAGAAATCCATTCTCATTATCATCTCCTTTTAAAACTTCCAATGGTTGAGATTCAATTTCTTTTTTGATCTCTAAGTTCTTGAACTCAAGTTGGGAAGAATTTTCATTCTGAGATTTTTCCTGCTCACTAGCATGAGAGTTACTATCTTTTTTTAAAGCCATTTTAAATGCCTAATAATCTTCTGATTAGGCATTCAACAAATATTTAAATTGACTTAAATTGTTGCTTAGCCTTACAGAGCCGAGTTATTAATCTAACATCTTGGGGTTGAGATATTACTAATTTCTCAAAAATAAAATTTAATTTAAATAATATATATCTAGAAATTTTTTCGCTCTTGTAACAGCAGTATAAAATAACCTTCTTTCAAAATTATCTCTGCAAAAGATATTTTGATTATCTTTTTTTTCTTTTACAGCATATTGATTTCTTCTATACTTTTGGGACCACAAAATGCTTACTTTTTCAGATTCACTTCCTTGAGATTTATGTATAGTAATGGCTATTGCTGGCACAACATTTTCTAAATTAGATGGGTCAATTAATGCGACAATTTCTTCATTATTGTCATTAAATTTTCTAAAAAGATATTTTCTTTTATTTTTTAAACCTATAAGTACTCCGATATCCCCATTTGACAATCCAAATTCATTATTATTTTTTGTACACATGATCGGAACACCCTCTTTAAGAGTTTTAAGGTTATAGGGTTTTTTTTGACCAAAAATAATTTCATTCAAATATTCAACACTCCATATCCCGGAATTTTTTTCACATAAAATCAAGTGACTTTGTAAATCCAAAAATATCTTATCTACTAAATCTTTTTCATTTATCAATAAATTATCAATACTCTCATCAAATATATATTTTTTTTTACTTAAATTTGAAGTTGAAAGATTTAACTGTTTTAGATGACTTGTAATAGAAAATAATAGATCTTTTGGAATATCTTTTTCTCTACTTTTTGAAATAGTAATTTCTTTTGAATTATTATCTTTTTCCAATTCTTTTATCTTTTGATTAAGTAAAGAAAAATCATTATTAAATATTAAACTACTAATTAATGCTATATCTCCAATATTTCTATAAGTTTTTTCTAAATTTACTACACAAGATTTAATTGAACTATTATCACCATATTCAAACAAATAATTCCAAATAGAACAGTTATTTACTGGAGACAATTGATTTTTATCTCCAACTAAAATAATTTTACAGTCCTTTGCTAGCAAATTTAAAACTGATTCAATCAAATCGATATTAACCATTGACATTTCATCGATTATAAAAATATCAAGCTCTTTTAGTTTAAATTTCAACTTAAGAGATTTATTTTGAGAATTTAAAATCCATCTGTGTAAAGTTTGAAATTCTATTTGGTCTAAAAATTTGCTAGAGGAAATATTTTTTTTATCATTAAGAGCTTCTTTTAAACGAGCTGTAGCTTTTCCCGTTGGAGCAGACAAACCAATATTTAAAAAGTTATCAATTCGAAGAAGTTCTAGTATTAACTTTATAATTAAAGTGGTTTTACCCGTACCTGGTCCTCCTTGAAGAAAAACTAAGTTTGAATATTTAAATATATTTTTAATTTGATCAATTTTATTATCATCTTTATAAATTATCGAGTTCATTAAATTATCGGTATCTATTTTTTTTTGAAATAAATTAATAACTCTTTCTATCTTTTTTGACCATTTTGATAAAGATAATTTTCTATTTACTAATACGAATGGAGAATTAATGGAACCAATTAAACCTATATTTTTTAAAACATCTATATGTTTATTAGGCCAGCCATCTTCTAATAATTCAAAGATTATTAAACTATTATCAACATCAATAATAGTTTCACCATTTTTTTCAAACTCTAATAAAATTCCTATTACATCTTTCACGAAATTTCCATATTTTTTTTCATTGAATTTGAAAATACCTAAGATTAAATTAAATATATGATCATATTGGAACTTTTCAATATAAGTAGTAATTTTAGTCATTCTAAAAAAGGTTATCTAAATAATTAATTCTTTTTAAAGGTGCTTTGCCAATAAAAATACCAGGAGATATATCTTTCGCATTGAATTTTTCAAATAATTCAAAATCTGGCAATCCCTTCAAAAACAAATAAATATATCCTCCTAGATGTTTATTTGGTTGATAATTTTTAAGTCGCCACTTTAATAATCTATGCAATGCTAATAAATAAAGATGAGATTGCAATGGGTAATGATGTTTAATCATTTCATTTCTCATATTTTCATAGTTATAGTTTCTTGGTAAACAATCACTATTATCACTGCCAGAAATCAAATTACTTTTCCAATCGATTACCCACCATTTACTATCTTCTAATTTATTACCTACAGGGAAAACACAATCAATACATCCTGAATGAAAGCCTTTATTCATAATTTGAAGATCATTTATTTTGTTTGCATATTCTTCACCAAATTCATATTCCTTATCTAAAAAAAAGCATTTTGATATATCATTAGAATTAATATTTCTACCTTCATAAGAAAGGGTTAAATCATATTTGAGTTCCTTAATTAAGTATTCATTTGGAATATCAACTAATTTCTTATTTTCTAATTCGCTTCCTAAAGATATATTTATAATTCTTAAAATCGCTTCTTTTACTTTAATAGCCAAAGAAGTATCGATTTGATGAAAGTTCAATTCCTCAATAATTAAGTCAATTAATTCTTGATTATTATCGTTTCTAAATTCAAATCTTTCTATTATTTTGTGAAGGCAAGTCCCAGCAATAGTTCCTTTTGGAAATTCACTTAAGGGATTTGGATAAGAAAAATAATTAGGATAATTCTTTGATTTTCTAAGAATAGACTCTTTGATAATTGATATATTATCTTCATAATCCTCATATTGATTAATGACTGCATCAATATTTTTATCTTTACGTAACCAAGAAGAATAACTTGAATAAGAAATAAATTGATCAGAATTAAATTCATTAGATATTTTTTTATTAACGTTATCGATTTTCCAAAGATTATTATTCAATAGGTTGGTTTGGAACTTAGAAAAAATTTCTTTTATTTTCTCTTTTTCTATCCTGACTTCAAAAGTAGACTTATGAATATTAATATTTTCCAAATTATTAAGTAAATCATTATTTAAAATATTATTTTTATCCTCTAAATCATTAAAAACAATCAGTTTATATTTGCTCCTTGTAAGTGCTACATAAATTAACCTCTCACTCTCTTTATATGAATCTTCTTGTTCTAATAATTTAAATTTTTCAACCTTCGGGTAATTATTGGAAATATTAATATATATCTTTCTATCGATATTTGATTTCCAAAGAGGCCCTTTAATTTTATTTGACTTATTTGAAATAACTGAGAGATATGGACATAGGACTATTTCAAATTCGAGGCCCTTACTACTATGAATAGTAGAAAGATTTATTCCATTTTGAAGATTATAATCTTTCGTCAAAAAATCTTCTCCAGTAGAAATTCTTAAAAAATGATCTAACTGATTTTTATACCAGTTGAAGACTATGTTGAGATTAAAATCATTATTTATTAATTCTATTTCAACAATTTCTGAAAGTTGAAATAAATTTGCATTTAAATCTGAATCTTGAATAATCGAGGATGACTTGTAATTTATAAGGAGTTCATTAACAATGTTTAAAAAACCTTTTTCGCTTAGTTCTTGGGACCAGGTAATGCATTTATTAATTAAAACTTCTAAATTATTACTAATTCCATCATCGAGTAAATCTTCCAATTTTATTTCTATAAACTTTGAAGTAGCAAGCAAAGTTATATCTTTTAAAGACCTCGGATTTAATAAACATTCAATGAATAAAAATAGTAGAGAACTTGCTTCTGTGTCAAAAATATTTTGTTTATTTTGAATTTTACATGGGAGGTTAAACTGATTTAATTTTTTTTTAAAATCTAAGCATTGCGAATTATTTAATGTAAGAATCGCAATTTTATTAATATCAATTTCTTTATTATTTAAAATAAAGTTAACTATGTAATGAGTTACAAGATCCTCTATATCAGTCTCTTTTTTTGAGAATTCTACAATTTCAAATACATCCTTAAATTCAAATTCAGGATTAATATTTTCATTAATTCTAGAGGTTAATTTCCTATAGTTTAGTTTTGATTGTTTAAGTCCATTCTTATAAAGTTTATTAAGAACATCGATTAACATTTTTGAGGATCTATAGTTATCTATAAGACTAAAAACTTCGATTGCATTAGATCTTGCATCTAGGTAAGTTTCAATATCTCCACCTCTAAATTTGTAGATAGCTTGTTTTGGATCACCTACACAAAGTAAAAAATGATTTTTTGTATTAAAGAACTTTTTTATTAAATTCCACTGAGTAATATCTGTATCTTGGAACTCATCAACTAAGACACATTTAAATCTACTTTGAATTTTAGATAGAGCATTAATATTACTAATATCTGAATCTAGAAATGTATTTTCTACAGTCTTTATAAGATCATTGAAGTTGAAAATAGAAAAACTTTTCTTTAATTCAATTAATTTTATATAAGCTAATTGGGTAAATATTCTTACAAATTCAGTAAAGAAACCTTCTTTTATATTATAAATTTTATCTTGTAATAAATTAAATTTAGTAAAATCTAATTTTAGATTATGTTTATTAATTTCTTTAGATATATTTTCATTGTAAAAATATTTAGATAAAAGATCATCTTTAGAAATATCATTTATAAAATCAATCACATTTTTAGAATTTAGCCTTTTGTTAATCTCTTCAATCCAACAATTTATTTGATTAAACTTATCATTTCTTGGTTTTGCAGCATATATTTGACTTTTTCCACCACTATCCTTAATTAATTTTCCCAACTCTATAAGTTGTGAAAATAATTCCTTACCTTTCTTATTCCATTCAAAACAAAACTCGTTCCAATTTAAATAAAAAAATTCATTAAAATAATTATTTAAATCAATAATCTTATATTTATTATTTATTTGAAATTTACAGATATTTTCTTGATCTATATTTTTTAAAATTTCTACAAAAAATGTCTTATTGATCCTACTTCCAAATCTAGAACTTATTTTTTTTTTGTTGACTGCTGAAATAAGCTCATGATTAAGATTCATAAAATTATCAATCCACAATTTATCTATTACATCTTTATACAAATTATCAATATTATTCTCAATATATGGATCTTGAGTTACACCTATTTCAATACTATATTCATCAATAATAATATTACAAAAAGCATGGAATGTAGTTACTTTTAACTTATAGAATTCATTTATGAAATTATCAATTTCGGAAATTATTTTTTCCTTAGATTTCTCTTTATCCTTAAAATTTAGATACCAATCCTTAAGAGTATTATCTATCTTACTTTGATTATGATTTTGCAAATATAATTTTAAATTTTGAAATCTCGAGAGTATTTTATCTCGTAATTCAGAACAAGTATTTTTTGTAAAACTTAGCAAGAGTATTTCATCTGGTTTAACTTTGTTCTCCAAAACATTTCTTAAAACTATGTGAGCCAAAGTAAAACTTTTACCAGTTCCTGCACTTGCTTCTACTAATTTAAACTTATTATCTAATTTAATTTGATTAATATCCATTTCTTTATTTAATTAAACTTTGACCTCATTTTTATAAAGTAAGTAATTCTTAAATTTATCCATTAAATATTTCTCTTCCAAGGCAATCTTAAATTTAATTATTAAAGCTAAACTTGTTGTCAAAAATAAATAATAAATAGATAATTTTATTATAAAAACTCCAATAGAAATAAATATTAAAGAATAGTACATGGGATGACGCGTAAATCGATAAATACCTGTAGTAACTAGATTGCTATTATTTATAGGTCTTGGGAAAGGAGATAAATTTCTACCTAAATCTTTAATTGAAACTAACATTATTATGAAAGCGATTATGATAATTAAAATACCCAGGGAATAAGAAAAAGGACTTGCTTGAATTATTTGTTTTTGAGGAAGAAATTCCCATTTAAAAAAATGTAGACTTATTATAAAAAACTGTAAAAAAACAAGCATTAGATCATAAGCAGCTTTAAAAAAAATTTTTAACTGAAATTTAGACATTTTTTATTTCTTTAATGCTTTAATTAAAGGACCATATAATCTGAATGATAATTGATCAAATTTATTATTTCCAAGAAAGAAATCTGCTTCTCTTTCATTACCAAAACACATTTTCATTTCGATATTATCTCTTTCTCCTTTAGAAAAATTTTTATTCCCAATCCATTTATCTATAAAAGCTTTTTTTTCATTTTTTGATTTTATCTTTGCTTCTGTATATTTATAAGTGCTTTCTGGTGGGAGAGGTAAACATTTTTCAGAATAATTTTTAAAAATATTTATGTAATCCTCCAAAATTAGACTTGATTCAGTTGCTCCCGGTGATTGAATAATTTGAGATTTATAATTATTTTCTGTTCTAAAAATTACTTTAGTCCTTTTTATATTCCTATTTAAAGAAGAAATAAAGAGTAATTTTATCCAAGCCTCAGTCAAACGACTTAAACTTAATTTCGCATTAATTAATTCAATTACGTTGTCATCAGCGATTAAAAATTCTTCTTTATTCGCATTTAACTTAACATAGATTTTATTAATCTTTTTATGTTGACTCAAACTTGCAGATAGACTGCTTAATAACTCTTTGATTTCTTTTTCTTTTGTAAAAATACTATTTTTGGGCATAATAATACCATTTTCAGCCAATAGATCATTAATATTTAATTCATTTAAATCATCAATAATATTATGATTATCAATCTCTACTTGCTGGATTATTTTTGTTATTAGTAGCGACTTTTGCAGATTGCTTACATACTCCTCGTCAGGATGGTGAATAAATATTTCTTTGGGATAAATATTGTTTTTATTAAGCCAATATTTTTGTGGAGTCTTAAACCAATAAATCAATTCTGATAATTTGTAATTTTCAATATCAGATTTTTTTTCATTCCAATTTATATCTTCCACTAAAGAATAATTACTTTTAACAATATTAGATTTATTAAGATCAATTATTTCATTTTTATTTAAATCAGAATCTTTAATTATTAGTTCTCTTTGGCCTTGGTTTAGAAAAATATCAAAAAAAGAAATCAACTCTTTTATAGGAAAAGAAACATCTAATTTTTTATTGTCTTTATCATTTTTTACCCAAGTAACTATAAATTTATCTCTACAGGCAACCAACAATTCAAGAAATGCATATTTCTCTCTTTCAAAAACAGATGGATCACCCAAATGATATTTGTTTTTTAATAAATTAATGTTTTCACTCTTTGGTAATTTTGGATAATAAACACTATTCATGTCTATTAGAAAGATAACCTTATGTGGAATATGCCTTGAATTCTCAAGATCACTTACTAGGATCTTGTTGAATCGTGATTTGCTTTGATATTTAGCTTTATTTATGCAAGAAATTAATATTTCTCTAAAAACTTTTAACAAGATAGGATCATCAGGTATTAAAGGTATTGCGTGATTATCAAGAATTCTATTTATTTCACTTATTTCTAAATTGAAATTTGCATTAGAATCAGAAACACTTTTTAATATAAACTTTATCTTTTCAACCCAACTCGAGTAAGAAAAAGATCCCCTTACCAAATTAATATATTTTTTTAAATGAAGTAATATTTTAACCCATTTATTTAAATCCAAACTTATATTTTTATAGCTAAATGGTTTCAAATTAAAAGTACTTAAATTGACTTCTTTGTCATAAATTAAGCCTAAAGTAATTCTTTTTATACACCAAGCTAGGGTATTTTTCTCTTCACCTAATCTTTCATTATCATCTAATCCCCAATGAAATCCCGCTTGGGTAAGTAAGAAAATAATTTCATCCTTCTCAGTAATATTAAAATCAAAAATGTTCTGAGTTACTTTTTTCGAAAGAATATAATCTATTTTTTCAAGTGTAATTTTTTCACTTGCTAATTCAGTGATATCAATTAGAAATTCATAAATGCCTGAAGAGTCATGATTATACTCATCAATAAAAAAATAAGGTATCTTTCCACCATTAATTAACTCATTATTAAAGATGTACCTTAGATAAGGTTTAATTAGATTAGTTTGTGGAGATACAACAGCAATATCACTATATTTAATATTCTCGCAAGAAATTATTATTTCTATAATTTTATTTCTTAAATATTCAAATTGACTATTCTGATTAAAATGCTCACAAAGTAATATTGAATCATCCCTTTCATTTACTATAAAATCATTACTATTATTATCAATTAGTCTTTTTTGTATTTGATTAAGAAGAGGAATATCTTTCTTATGATAAAAATTATTTGTTGGATCAATATAAATAAGATTATTTTTTAAATTTGTACCTTCTATATAAATATTTTCATCAATTAATTTCTGAAAGTTTGCTCCAAATTTACCAAATATTTTCTCTATATTCTTATTATTTAAATTCAATTTACTTTCATTATCATCAAATTCCAACTCACCTTCGAGACAATTTATTCTTTTCCATAAATCTTCTCCAGCAGATAATAAATATAAATTTACCTTAGTAAGTTTTGAAAGTTCTGAATAAAAATTAATATGTAGTTTAGATAAGTTATTATCGGAAAAAATATAAATTTGATTTGGTACTTTAATTGGAAAGTTTTTAATTTTTCTTAAATTCTTTATTACTTCAATCATGTATAAACATGATGGCTTTTCAGATATCTTTTCCTCTAATAATTTATATAAAATAGGTTGCCAAAATTGATCTGAATTTAAATTCTTAAATAGATTAGATGAATTAATTTCATATCGCTTCCATTGAGCAATCATTTCAGGTCTAAAAATCAGATAATCAATAAAATTATTCGTGATCTTTTTTGTCAGATTATATATATCTCCATCAATTGTTTTTTCATTATCCAAATATTTATTAATCCAATTTCTAAGCGGAAATGATTCTTTAAAGCTATTTAATTCTTCGAAGGAATCAATAATGGCCCATTTAATTGACTCAAAATTCCATGCGCTCATATCAACTGCAGGGTAAAAATTTGTCAATAAAGATTCGGTATATGTGGATATTGTCTTTAATTCATAAAGAGCACTTATTTTGTTTTTTATAGTTATTTGATCACGTAACCAATTCCCCAAAAAATAATTGGGGACTACTATTTCTAATTTCTCATTTATAGACGGAGGACATATTTTTAATTCCTCTGCTAACAGCTCACTAATTACTTCAATTTTATTTGACTTATAAAGATTAAGCAATTTACTGGAAATTTATATTACTCAACTTTAAATGGATCCGTTATTTCTGCATTAGGACATTCGAATTCCCCCACAGCAACAAATTCTAAACGCAGCTTTAAGAAAGTTATAAATTTTTTATCCGTCGATAAAATAGCCGCTGGAGGTGATGGAATCTTTGCTTTTAAATCAACAAATTGGGCGGCTTGCAAAAATGATGGATTTTTTAAAAGCCAGAAATCTATTTCTTTGTTGTTTTCTTTATAGTTTCTCATCCTTTCTTTCAAAATCTCCTCAATTGGTTCTTCAACTGTTAAAAACTTTTCACTTGCCGCTACGAAATAATATGTGGTCATTTTGAAATTTAATTTGATGTGATAAGAGACTTCATTTCACGTACAGACTTTTCTAATCCTATCGCTAAAGCCCTTGCAACAATACTATGACCTATGTTTAACTCGTTCATATTGTTAATTGATGCAATTTTTTTAACATTATTATAATTAAGGCCATGACCGGCATTAACAACTAATCCAAGGTCATTTGCTAATTGTGTAGACTCTATAATCCTTTGGAGCTCTTTATACTGTTTAGATCCTGATAATTCTGCATATTTTCCAGTATGTAATTCTATAGAGTTAAACCCTATTTCTTTGGAATAATTTATCTGGTTACCAATAGGATCAATAAATGCACTTACTTCTATATTTGAATCTTTTAAATTTCCAACAAAATTCTTTAGGTATTTAACATTACTTTTCACATCTAATCCGCCTTCAGTAGTAACCTCCTCTCGTTTCTCTGGTACTAACGTTACATAATCAGGAATAATTTTTTTGGCAATTTCTAACATTTCTGGTGTAGCAGCCATTTCTAAGTTGAGTTTTGTTTTTATGGTCTCTTTCAACAGGAATACGTCACGATCTTGTATATGTCTTCTATCCTCTCTAAGATGAACTGTGATTGAATCAGCCCCACCTAATTCTGCTAAAAAAGCAAATTGCACAGGGTCCGGTTCTATAGTTTTCCTTGCTTGCCTTACATTTGCAATATGATCAATGTTTACTCCTAAAGTAGCCATAATTTTTAAAAACTTAGTTTCTAGACAATCTAGTAACCGCCCAATGATAGCTAATAAAAAAATGCAAACACTTAAATTATTAATATATAATAAATAGCACTTGAAGAAAAAATCCTTAGATATCAGGCATAAAATCAACCCTGTATTGGGATTTATTGCAATGTTCGTTACTCAAGACATTGTATTAAGGTTATTTTTTAGAAAAAAGAAAATATTAAATAATGGTTTTTCGATTCCTCACGATTCTTCTATTATATTGGCCCCCACCCATAGATCAAGATGGGATGGATTAGTCCTTACTATGGCAATGGGTAGAAGAATAACCAGCAAGGATTGCAGGTTTATGGTCACTAAATCCGAAATGCGAGGAATACAAGGTTGGTTTTTAAAAAGACTTGGATGTTTTTCAATAAATCAATTATCTCCATCTTTTTCAGCCCTAAGATATGCGATTGATCTTATAGAAAAAAAAGAACAACTAGTTGTTTTTCCCGAAGGAAAAATTAATAAACATGGGAAAAAATTAGTTCTCAAAGAAGGACTTTATAGGTTAGCGAGATTAGCTACCAAAAAAACAACCTCCATTTTTATTATTCCAATTGGAATTGCCTACAGCAAAGTGCCTCCAAACTTTAGAGGCGAATTTTGTTTATCCTTTGGAGAGCCAATCGCAATGAATGATTACTTAAACTTTTCTATCGAAGAATTTAATATTTTTCTTAACGAAAACATGATTCAACAGGAAGAAAAAGCATTAAAAAATGTAGGTAGATGAATCTACAATAAGTTACTATTAATTTTAATTATCTATATATAAAATGAAATTCTTAAAGTTAATACCGATTTTATTCATATTTTTTGGAAATTTCAAATATAAAAATATAGTTCATGCAGAAATCAAAAAACCGGAAGATTTTAAAGTACTTTCATTTGATAGTAAAAAGCTTTCAATCTCAAACGTAGAATATTTCATAAAGCAAGGCGATAAATACATCAATAACGAGGATTTTGATAAAGCAAAGGTTTATTATCTAGATGCTAGAAAACTAGCAAAGCAGCTTGCTTCTTTTTATTCCGATCTAAATTCATCCTTCAAAGGAATTGATGCGAGAATACCAAATGAAATGCAAAGTAAAGGTAAGCAAATATTAAAAATCTTGGCAGAATCAAACGAGAGATTAGCCTCTATGTATATAAAAACGGAAGAACCTGAAGTTGCTGTACCCTTACTTGTTGAAACTATTAGAATAATGTCTCCTAATAGCCAAGAAGGTAAAAAAGCTTATGAAAGATTGATCCAACTTGGATTTGTTGAGACAAAATTCAAAGGGTAATTAAAATTTATTATGATTACTAAAGCTGAAGTGATTAATTTAATCACAAAGAAATTACCAACTTCCCAAGTTTTTGTTGAAAGCCTTAAGGGGAATGATCATTTGCAAGTAACTGTAATTGCATCTGAATTTAATGGTTTATCATTAGTTAAACAACACCAACTAGTTTATTCTGCTTTGAAAGAAGAATTAGCTTCAGAAGCTATCCATGCACTGGCATTAAAAACAGAAACACCAAATTGAATTATGGACAACCTAACAAAAGATAAAATACAAAAACTGATTGATTCTAATCCATTAATGGTTTTCATGAAAGGGACAAAATTAATGCCTCAATGTGGTTTTTCCAATAATGTAGTTCAAATACTTAATTCCCTTGGGGTAGAATTTAGTACTTTTGATGTTTTAAGTGATTTTGCTATACGGGAAGGTATAAAAGAATATTCAGATTGGCCGACAATTCCTCAAGTTTATTTAAAAGGAGAATTTCTTGGTGGATCAGACATTCTTATTGAGATGTACAACTCAGGATCTCTTAAAGAAAAAATAGAAATTGAATTAGCGTCTTAAAACATTTAGTAAGTATAAATACTGAATTGATTAATAAAAATTAATATTTTAAATTCTTTTTTTGTCAAAAAAACCTTTATTTCCATCTCCCTCTGGATCGATAAAACTTGATGGATCTAAAATCCATCTTTCAATTAATCTTTCTAATTTCTCTTGGTCCTTTTGCTCTAAACTATTGCAATTCCTTAAGGCTTGGAGATATCCATCACTATATAATTTAAGGTCAGATGGCGTATGAAAACGAGTAACTAAGTCTTGGCAACTATCGCAAATTGATTGAAAATGACGAATTGCTTTAGGATTTTCAAATGATGTCATAATTCGATAGATTCTGTTTTTTAATTAGCATTTGTTATACCTTATTAAGGATGTTTAAAAATTGCCTGGCCAAACAGTAATTAAGAATGCAATCAACTGAGCAAATCTTAGCTTCAACTCCTGGCAGTTCACAATTGCCTACGAGCTCTCAAACTCCCGCAAGAGTTCTAGTTGTTGAACCTCACCCCACACTAAGAACGGTCCTTGTACAAAGGCTTCGCCAAGATGGCCATTTAGCTGCAGCAGTAGGTACAGCCGCAGAAGCTGTTGACTTATGCAGAGAACAATCACCTGACCTATTAGTTAGCGCAGAAATCCTTGAGCAGAATACTGCGATGAGACTAGCCCAACAATTAGGGTCTTCAGTCATAGTTTTGACTGCAAGATCAGGCGTTGAAGCATTAGTAAATCTATTAGATGAAGGGGCAGATGATGTGCTCAGAAAACCTTTTGGACTCGAAGAGCTTGCAGCACGATGTAGAACACTCTTAAAAAGGGGAAGGATAGGATTACAAGAAAAAGTTGAGGTTGGACCTTTAGAGGTTCATCTTCTTTTAAGACAAGTTACTCTCAGCGAGAAGCCTGTAGAATTAAGCCCTAGGGAATTTGCACTGCTTTGCGCTCTTTTGATGCCACCTGGTATGGTAAGGAGTCGTCAAGAGCTCTTAAGGATGGCTTGGCCTCCCTTCAGCGGAGGTCCTAGGTCTGTAGATACTCAAGTGTTAACTTTGCGAAGAAAATTAGAACAGGCTGGATTGGGAGAAGGTGGAGGAATAACCACTGTTAGACAGCAAGGTTATCGATTCAGTATTGATAATATTTAATTAGAAAAGTAAAAATTTCACCTACAATCATTAAAACTGATAAAAACGTAAGTAATTTATAAGTCCATAGTGGCGATATGTAAGATATTTCAGTAACAGCAATGCTGGTATTCTTTGAAATAATTAATACAAATTTTTCAAAATTTTCCAATCTTTGTGGGACAAGAAAATTGTCTCCTTGATAAGTATTAAAGTAATAAACTTTACTACCTTGACTAGTTGGTAAAGATTTGATTAGCTTAATATCTTTCCATGAAATCTCCCAATTTTTTTTTCCTAAGGTTTTGGAAATAAAGCTAGTCTTATATGAAATTTTATTATTACAAGTTTCTACATAATCACTTGTGATATCGACTATTAAATAAAGGCCCAAGACGAATATAATAATAGAAGGTATCTTTAATCTATCAATCGAGATAAATGGGATAGGAATTGTAAGCGCTAGATATAAAGAAACTAACGAACTTTTTACATAAAAAAGAGTTTTAAACTTTTCTATCATTTCAAAGATAAACGTTTAGTCTGGCAATTTAGAACTGTTTAAATTTAACTTTGCACCTATTTTGTGAGCGCATGCGTATCCACTAAAAGCAACAGCATTTAGACCTTGGCCAGGGAAGCATGAATCCCCTACACAATAAAGGTTTTGAATTTTTGTAGTATTGAAAGGCATTGGCAAAAGTCCAAGCAACTTTTTACTGGGAATTGGTCCATAACTACCTTCATATCTTCCAAGAAACTTTTTATGAGTTTTGGGAGTACCTATTTCTTTATGATCAATATTTTGCTCAAGATTAGGAATAATAGTTGATATTTTTTCAACAATAAAAGAAAAATATTTATCTTTCTTTTGCAAATATTCTTTCCTAGATAGGCCTTCCCATTCCCTCATCGATGAAGGAGTAAATGCATGTACGATATGTTTACCTTCTGGAGCCAAAGACGAGTCAAGCAAAGTAGGAATAGAAATAAAAATAACTCCCTTTTCGCTTTCTAGTTCATCCCAATTTTCAACGATTATATGATGACAATTAAAATTTTCGGATATTAGATTTTTTTCTACTCCAAGGTGAATCGAAACAAAAGAAGGTGAGGGTTTATAAGTTTCTGACCACTTATATTCACTTTTTGGCACGTTTTTACTAGAAATTAATCCTTTAGTATTATCTTTTAATCCAAATGTATCCCATCTAGTGGAGTTGGATACAATAATATTTGAATATATCTCTTCCCCATTTGAGAGCTTAACTCCTACCGCTTTCTCATTCTTTAAGAGAATTTCAGTCACATTGGCTTTATATCTAACTTTTCCTCCTAATTTTTCAATACCAGAAACAAACTTCTCTGCTATCGTACCAACACCCCCTTTAGGATAATTTATACCCCCAGCATGCCTATCAGTAAATACCATTCCCGCATTAATCATAGGGGTTTTTTGAGCTGGCATTACAGACCAACAAAAACATTCGATATCGATGAATTTTAAGAGCTCAGGATCCTTAATAAACTTTCTGGCGACATCTCCGGCATTTACAGGCAACCATCTAGCTAAGCCTAAGCAAGATAAAGGAGATTTAAAGAAAACTTTAAAAAGATAACCTAGATCCTCTATTGATAAAAGAGGCATTGAATCAAGACATTTAAATACATTTGCACAGGTATCGTAAAATTTTTTGATACCTTTTTTTTCTTTAGGGAAATTCGCTGATAATTTATTTATGAATTGATCATAATTTTTATCTACAGAAATATTAAAGTTATTTGGGAGGTGATATTCCAATTGCACTGGATCAGGAATAGTTTCACATTTTTCATTAACATCTTTTAGTGCTCGAGTTAATAAATTGGTATAACCTTTATCTCCAAATCCAAATATCATTGAAGCTCCGACATCAAAGGTATAACCTTTTCTCTTGAATGAGCCGCCACTTCCACCTGGAATAATATATTTCTCAAGGACCAAAACTTTTGCACCTTTGGCAGCTAGTTGTGATGCGGTTACTAAGCCTCCTATTCCTGAGCCAATAATAATTGCATCGAAATTGTCCTTATTAAATTCCATTTGTGGATCTTTGATAATTAATCTTAGTAAATTTTGTGAAGTAAGTGGTCTTTTTCAAAACAAATATCTAGTGTTTTTTTAAAGTTTTTCAAGGTTTCTGTAGATCTTTCTTGATAAGCTTTGTATCTCAATCTTTTATCTTTTATTCTATTAGTTAGTTCAGGAACCAAACCAAATGAAGCAGGCATTGGTTGGAATTTATTCCTTTTCTGATTAGATAATATTTGATTTTCATTACTAATAAAATTTATAAGGGAACCAATCATAGATTCCCTAGGAAAACATACTGTTTTTTTACCCTTGGCTAATAAGGATGCATTTATTCCTGCAAGCAAACCCCCTGCAGCTGCTGCTGCATAACCTTCCGTCCCCGTTATTTGACCGGCAGCAAAAAGATTTTCTCTTTTCATAAATTGCAATGTCGGTAAAAGTAATTTTGGAGATTCTAAAAAAGTATTTCTATGCATTACTCCAAAACGAACAAACTCAGCCTTTTCTAAACCAGGAATCATCCTAAATATTCTTTTTTGCTCTGACCATTTGAGGTTAGTTTGGAAACCTACCATATTTAGTAATTTCCCCTCTAAATCTTCTTTCCTTAATTGGACAACTGCATGAGGTCTCTTTTTCAATCTATTTTCCCTATCAAATAAATCTCCCCACTTTGGATTCCACAACCCGATAGATTTCAAGGGTCCATATCTCATTGTATCAACTCCTCTTCTTGCAATTTCTTCAATTGGTAGGCAAGCTTCAAAGAAATTAGCTGATTCTTTCTCAAAGTCTTTTAAATTTGCTTGTTCTCCTTCTATTAGTTCATTTCTTAAATGGATATAGTCATTTTTATCCATAGGACAATTAAGGTATGCCGGATCTCCTTTGTCGTATCTACTAGCTTTAAATACAATCTCTTGATCAATAGTATCTCCATAAATAATGGGGCTAGCAGCATCAAAAAAATGACATTCATCGATACCTGTAAAAGCTTGAATTTTATATGACAACTCATCAGCCGTTAATGGACCAGTTGCGAGGATCGTTATATTTTCTTTGCTTGGGAGATCTAATTGTTCAAATCTCTTAATTTCAATTAAAGGATGATTAGATAAAGCTTCAGTTAGAGCGATACTAAATTTGGATCTATCAACCGCCAAAGCACCTCCAGCTGGAACTGCAAATTTGTCTGCTGTATGGACTATTAATGACTTAAAAAATCTAAGTTCTTTTTGCAATAAACCTGCAGCTCTGTCAGGACTAAAAGCTCCAAAACTATTACTACAAACCAATTCCCCAAATTCACCCGTATGATGAGCTGGAGTTGACTTGAGAGGTCTCATTTCAACTAATTTAACTGGCACTCCAGCATTGGCAACTTGCCAAGCAGCTTCAGACCCTGCGAGACCAGCTCCAATAACTATTACTTCTTTATCTATCAAATTGGATTAATCCTTGCCCAAAAAGTCTCTATTAAATTGCTCTCTTGCTGGTTTTTGTATATTAAATACAACCCACGCCAAAGCAGCGATAATGGGTGCAAAAACTACGATTGTTCTTAGCATTTTAAAAATTCTGATACGGATTAGATTATTTTAACTTTTAACTGTTAATTTAGAGAGAAATTTTAATTTTTTATTTCATAAGTTAAGAATTGTTTTTCTATTGTTCAACTTGAGATAAAAAGTTGTTTTTTTTACCTTAAAAAGGGATAATTTCATATGTACTCGATTTTACAAAATGGGTCGCTAGCTCAGCGGTAGAGCATCCGGCTTTTAACCGGCTGGTCCTGAGTTCGAATCTCAGGCGACCCACGTTTTTAATTGAGTTTATCTTTTTAAAAGTGAAAGACAATAGGTCCAAAATCTCAAATACACTTCATTAAGTTTGTAGCTTCAAGATATTTATGGTTTGAATTAGATTTTTAAGGAAATTTGTACTAAATTAATCTTGGATTTCCATCAGGAACTTAAAACATAAAATAATTTTAAATCTCATCAAGTTGCTTAGAGTACTGTTTAATTTTATTTAAAACCTCAATTAACTTTTTGTAAATTAAGTGAAATTTCTTCTTTCAATGCTTACTAAACCAAAGAAAATTACCTTCAAGCACTTTTTTGTAACAATACTGTAAAAATCAAACATAATTTTTACTAAATAATGAAATTTCGCAAAAAAACTAAAAATTACTTTACAAAGCTTCATAATTACTGTTACAATATTTCACATACACTTTTATTTTTTAATCATGACTCCTGAAGCAGAACGTTTTAACGGTTGGGCAGCAATGTTAGGTTTCGTTGCAGCAGTTGGCGCATACGTAACTACTGGGCAAATCATTCCTGGTTGGTTCTAAATCTAATCTTTCTAGAATTTAACTCCTATCTATTAACATCAAATATTTGATTTACAAATAATAGATATTAAACATAACTAAATTAACCTCAATTATTGTCAATTTAAAGTGATACACTTTGATTCAATTTTTGAGGTTATTTTTTTTTAAATTCAGATTATTTAAGATCAAATCACAAACAGAAAGATTATTTGCTCATAGCAGAATTAATTAAAGGAAGAATTGCAATTTTAGTTTTTATGGCAAAATAAATTACAAATTATTTGGGAGAATTACCCCCAGATTGCTTAAAAAAACTAATATTTATAGAATTTTTTTAAATTTAAAGGTCAAAGTTTCTTTTTATCTATATTATCCAAGCATGTAGAACACAATAAGTGACCTTTTTTACTCCAAAATGTCTTTGTAGATCTTTCAATATCTTTTCTACAAATCAAACATTTAAATATTGGGGGCATTAATAAAATATTACTCCGTTTATTTTATCAAATTAAAATTTTACTTTTTTACTACTAATAAATAATAATAGATTTTTATAAACTTAAAATAATCATAAAAAAAAGACCTGCCTAATTGGCAGGTCTTTTGTGTGTGTAGTTTTAATTAATAATTAAATTAATTTAATTAGAAACTAAATGAAGTTTTTACAGCTACACCAGTAACGTCAGTCGCACCCTCTACTATGTAAACACCAGGAGTGATTGTCATACCATCATTGATTGGGTAAGAGTATGATGCTTCGTATGTGTAATACTCAGTATCAGCACTTGAGAAGTTACCTGTTGTTCCCATGCCTACCTCAAAAGAACCTGGACCAACTTCAGGGAAACTTAAACCAACAAAGAAACCATCAGCTGTTGTACCAGTATCTACAGATTCCCATCCAGCACTTAAAGTAGCGAAGTCAAAGGCATACATACCGTTAACTCCCCATCCTGTTGTTGCTTCCGCATCAGTATAAGCGAGTGATAATCCGTAAGAATCTGCAGTGTAAGCAGCTTCAATACCAAAGGTATCAGCACCTTCTTCTGTCAAAATTGATTCAGGAGTAGATGAAACACCACCAGCTAATGAGAATCCGCTATCAAAAGCGTATGAAATTGCTGCAGTAGCACCATTACCGCCTACACCAACAGTACTTCCTGTTCCACAGTTGCCCATGTAATCAGTAAAAGCACTATAAGCACAAGCTCCAGTATATACAGCACTAATATCAGTTGAATCACCGACCATTACAGTTGCGCCACCTACTGGGAATGTGTATGTAAGTCCATCAAGTGTTAGTACATCAGCAGTATCATCAAAAGCTAAAGCGCCAGAAGCACCATCACCTATATCAATAGTTGCGCTAAGTGAATCTTCACCAGTGAAACTAGTTTCTAGACCGATACCCATTTGGTAGCCAAATTGTGCTGCCTCTGAAGCTGCACCGTCTTCAGCACCAACAAGAAAATCAACACCGAAAGATGCTGTAGTTGTCTCAGAGAATCCTCCGGTAACATCACTAGTTTCAACAATATCACTACTTTCAACTAAACCTTCTCCTCCTGAGAGCAAGGTATTATTTGAAAATTTTTGATTAAAAGAATTTCTATCTATCTCTAAATTATCTAGAGAATAATTAGAAATAGCGTCAAGATTAACTTCGGATGCACTAACAGATAATGGAGCCAAAAGACCAATAGCTGCAGGAGCTATCAGCAATTGCTGGAATAACTTCATAAAAATTCCTCACACAGAATTAGATTGTCTTAATATATTAATGCAATAAAAACAAATTGCAAAAGTTATTGAGCCATTTTTCTAATTGTACGTTAGGAACTTCTCACTAACGGGTTTTAAAAAATCCTCATAATTTTTCCAATAACCCGAAGAGTGAGTATTGATTTTTTTTCTTACTTGAGCACTACTTGCTGTGAATACACTTCTCTTACTTTTTTGAGGGGAGAGATATTTCTCACTCCATTCCCAGTCAAGCCAATTTATTAAATTTTGAATATTTTCTCTAGGATTTTGAACAACCTTATCATGATCATAACTATAAATCATTGATCCAAATTTATTCTTATATTCATGCATTAGCTTTAAATGATAGAGATATAAATCAGTAATATCCTTTAATGAACTAGAAAAACTTTGATTTAAAAAATTAGTCCTATAAATCGAAAGAATATTATCAAGTGGGTTTCTAGCACAGTGAATAATTCTTGCATCTGGGAATAAATTATAAATAATTGGACAATATAAAAAGTTGAACAAATTTTTATCTGTAAAGACTTTCTTCTTCGAATTAATGAACATTACTTTTTCTGAATAAAAATTTTTAACTTCAAGCAAATCATCAGCTTGATTGAGGGATTCCTCTAAAAATGAAACCTCTCCTAGATCTTTAACTTCAGGATTAAGACTTAAAATGCTCTCTAGCAATGTACTTCCACACCTTGGCATCCCTACAATGAATAAATATTGATTACTATTGACTTTTTTCTCTTTTTTTGAGGTATTTTCTACTTTTAAATTTCTATAGTATTCTCCAGTATTCAACTTTCTTTTTACATCAGATGGTTGTATCTTAAGTTTTTCATCATTCGCTATTTGTAAAAAATAAGCACTTTTTTTATAATCTTTTTTGAAATGATAAATATTAGCTTTTGAATAACAAAAGTATATTTTTTCTTTAGGAGAGAGTTTTCCTATCTCAATATTTAGAAGATTTTTCAATTGGTCATTATGATTTGAAAAATCATACATAGTTGATAATTCATAATAACTATTTGAATTGAATTGATCCTTTAAAAGGATATCAATGTGGGTCTTTATAGACAAATCTAACAAACCTAAATTTCTATACATAATTGCCAAATTAAACCTCAATGGAATTAAATTTGGAAATATATTAATACCTTCTTTTAGAATTAAAATTCCTTTTTCTAATTGTTTATTTTTGAAATAAAGATCGCTTAAATTGAGGTATAAAATACTTTCTTTATTAAAAATTTTTCTTAATTCCAAAAGAATCTTTTCAGCTAATTTATATTCTTTTTGATTAATATAGAGTTTTGAAATTAAAATTTCTCTCTGAAAATATAAAAGGCTATCATTTGGTAACTTTAAGTTAAGCAATAACTTTTTTGCTACCTCATTTTGAAAAGATTCAACAAGAATATCAGCTTTTAGAATTTTATATATTTGATTTTTTGGCTGAATATTTATGGCAGAATCAATAAAACGTATTGCATCATTAAAGGATTTAATAGCTTTATGGGTGAGAGATAAATTATAGTCAATATCAGAATTGTATTCATCAACTTTTTTTGCTTTATACAAAGTTTTTAAAGCATCCTCAATGTTGTTCTCTTTTCTTAAAATTTCAGCAAGTAATATATATGAATTAATTTTCAAGGGATATTTCTTAATAGATAAAAAAAATAAGTTTTTTGCAATCTTTAGATTATTAATCTCTTTACAAAATAGTCCATATGAAATAAGTAAATCATATGTATAAATTTTTTGATTAATTAAATTCTTAAAAATTTCATTTGCTTGAAATAAATTTCCTTCTTTATACTTCTTTTTTGCAATTTGAATATTTTTTGATATTTCTGATGTATCGTATTTCATTAATAATTCAAAGAAAAGATGCCAGTTAAATGAATGATACATTCTTTTCAGTTCTCATGAATTTTCGACAAAAAAAGACCTGCCTAATTGGCAGGTCTTTTGTGTGTGTAGTTTTAATTAATAATTAAATTAATTTAATTAGAAACTAAATGAAGTTTTTACAGCTACACCAGTAACGTCAGTCGCACCCTCTACTATGTAAACACCAGGAGTGATTGTCATACCATCATTGATTGGGTAAGAGTATGATGCTTCGTATGTGTAATACTCAGTATCAGCACTTGAGAAGTTACCTGTTGTTCCCATGCCTACCTCAAAAGAACCTGGACCAACTTCAGGGAAACTTAAACCAACAAAGAAACCATCAGCTGTTGTACCAGTATCTACAGATTCCCATCCAGCACTTAAAGTAGCGAAGTCAAAGGCATACATACCGTTAACTCCCCATCCTGTTGTTGCTTCCGCATCAGTATAAGCGAGTGATAATCCGTAAGAATCTGCAGTGTAAGCAGCTTCAATACCAAAGGTATCAGCACCTTCTTCTGTCAAAATTGATTCAGGAGTAGATGAAACACCACCAGCTAATGAGAATCCGCTATCAAAAGCGTATGAAATTGCTGCAGTAGCACCATTACCGCCTACACCAACAGTACTTCCTGTTCCACAGTTGCCCATGTAATCAGTAAAAGCACTATAAGCACAAGCTCCAGTATATACAGCACTAATATCAGTTGAATCACCGACCATTACAGTTGCGCCACCTACTGGGAATGTGTATGTAAGTCCATCAAGTGTTAGTACATCAGCAGTATCATCAAAAGCTAAAGCGCCAGAAGCACCATCACCTATATCAATAGTTGCGCTAAGTGAATCTTCACCAGTGAAACTAGTTTCTAGACCGATACCCATTTGGTAGCCAAATTGTGCTGCCTCTGAAGCTGCACCGTCTTCAGCACCAACAAGAAAATCAACACCGAAAGATGCTGTAGTTGTCTCAGAGAATGAACCAGCTTCAAGGTTGTTGAATCTAGCTTCTAAACCGTCAATGCGGCTATTTGTAACTGCAATTTCTTCTGCAGCGTTGAAATCATTAATAGTGACTTCGTTGGCAGTCGCAGCAACAGGGGCAAGTAAGCCTAATGTTGCAGGAGCCACGAGTAAGCTCTTAAAAAGCTTCATAAATTTCCTCACACGAAATTTAAAGGACACCTTAAGATAACGTTAAAAATAACATAATTTCAAGTATCAACCGATACATTTTGAATAAAGATCTTGCATTACGAGCTCATATTGAGATTTTGAACAAATCAATTCGACGAGATCAATTGGCATAAAGGGGGTTTCAGGAAAAATATAAAAAGTAATTTAATGGGTTCAGTTGAGATGTGACGGTAGCATTTC
>QCDN01000012.1 GCA_003280885.1 Prochlorococcus sp. AG-355-J04
TTCAATTAGAACTGGCTACGTTTTTCTTGGTGCTGGTGGAAAAACAATTAATTATTTACAAAAATCAAAAATTCCAGAAGCAAAAAGTTATGGTGGATTTCCTGTTAGTGGGAAATGGCTTATTTGCGAGAAAAAAGATCTAACAGAAAAACATAACTCAAAAGTTTATGGTAAAGCTGATATTGGATCGCCCCCAATGTCTGTGCCTCATTTAGACACCAGATGGATTGATAATAAAAAATTTCTTTTATATGGACCTTTTGCTGGATTTACAACGAAATTTCTAAAACAAAGTTCATACTTTGACTTATTTAGTTCAATTAAAAAGAATAATATTTTTTCTATGTTAGACGTTGGTTTCAAGAACAACGATTTAATTAATTACCTAATATCACAATCATTAAAGAACCATAACTCAAGAATTGAGAATTTAAAGAATATGATGCCATCAGCTAATCCTTCTGATTGGTATTTAAAGAATGCTGGTCAAAGAGTCCAAATAATTAAAAAAACTGAAAGTGGCGGTTCTTTGAAATTCGGAACGGAGATTGTAAATTCATCTGATGGATCATTATCTGCTTTGCTAGGAGCTTCTCCGGGAGCAAGTACAGCGGTTTCAATTATGGTTGAGGTTCTAGAAAAATCTGTTTTATTTTTAAACGATAAGCATAATCTTCAGAAAAAAATAAATGACTTAATTTATCCAGAACTATCAGTCTCTGAAAATTACAATAACTTCATAAATGAAATTAAAAAAAGAAATAATTCCATTTTTGGTTTCCATCCATAATTCTAATTAGCTAGTATTAATCAAGATGTAATAAGAGGAGAATTTTTCTTTCTTTATGACTGAAATATCGGTTTCAAAAATTAGAAATTTCTGCATAATAGCTCATATTGACCATGGTAAATCTACCCTTGCAGATAGATTGCTTCAAGATACTGGTACTGTGCAGCAAAGGGATATGCAAGAACAATTTTTGGACAGTATGGATCTTGAAAGAGAGAGAGGAATTACTATCAAGTTACAGGCCGCTAGGATGAAATATAAAGCTGACGATTCTCAAGAATATGTGTTGAACTTAATAGATACTCCAGGGCATGTTGATTTCTCTTATGAGGTTAGTAGATCTCTTCAAGCTTGTGAAGGCGCTTTACTCGTTGTTGATGCTAGTCAAGGAGTTGAAGCTCAAACCTTAGCTAATGTTTATCTTGCCTTAGAAAATAATCTTGAAATAATTCCTGTTTTAAATAAAGTTGATTTACCAGGTGCTGATGCTGAAAAAATAAAACAAGAAATAGAGGAAATTATTGGACTCGACACATCTAATGCAATAAATTGTTCAGCAAAAACTGGAGTTGGTATTAAAGATATTTTGGAAGCAATTGTAAGAAGAGTACCTCCTCCTCAAGATGAAATTAAACTACCTACAAAGGCACTCATTTTTGATTCTTATTACGATCCGTATAGAGGAGTTATTGTTTATTTCAGGGTGATATCTGGTTCTCTGAATAAAAGAGAAAAGATATTGTTAATGGCGAGTAAAAAAAATTATGAACTAGATGAGATAGGAATTATGGCCCCTGATCAGCAGCAAGTTGATGAATTACATGCAGGAGAAGTTGGTTATTTAGCTGCTTCTATAAAATCAGTTGCTGATGCGAGAGTAGGAGATACTATTACTCTTTTAAATTCACCTGCCAATGATCCTTTGCCTGGTTATAAGACAGCAAATCCTATGGTTTTTTGTGGCTTATTCCCTACTGATGCTGATCAATTCCCAGATTTAAGAGTATCTCTTGAAAAATTACAATTATCTGATGCAGCTTTAAAATATGAGCCCGAAACCAGTAGCGCAATGGGCTTCGGATTTAGGTGCGGATTCCTAGGACTTCTTCATATGGAGATTGTTCAAGAAAGATTAGAAAGAGAATATGACTTGGATCTAATCGTAACAGCACCATCAGTTATCTATAAGGTTAATTTAAATCATCAGGAACATATCTTTATTGATAATCCTTCTACAATTCCTGATCCACAACTTAGAGAATCAATAGAAGAGCCTTACGTGAAAATGGAAATTTATGCTCCCAATGAATTTAATGGAACACTAATGGGTTTATGTCAGGAAAGAAGGGGAGTATTTATTGATATGAAATATATAACAACAGATCGAGTTACTTTGATTTATGAAATTCCATTAGCAGAAGTAGTTACAGATTTCTTTGATCAAATGAAAAGTAGAACCCAAGGTTATGCATCAATGGAATATCATTTGATTGGCTATAGAAAGAATGACCTTGTTAGATTAGATGTTCTAATAAATTCAGAAAGAGCAGATCCATTAACTTCCATTGTTCATAAAGATAAGGCATATGGAATTGGCAGAAGTTTAGTTGAGAAATTAAAAGAACTAATTCCAAAACAACAATTTAAAATACCTATTCAAGCATCAATAGGTAGCAGGATTATTGCAAGTGAAAGTATTAGTGCGTTGCGAAAAGATGTTTTATCTAAATGTTATGGAGGAGATATTTCTAGGAAAAAGAAACTTTTAAAGAAACAAGCCAAAGGTAAAAAGAGGATGAAGGCAATGGGTAAAGTTGAAGTCCCTCAAGAAGCTTTTATGGCAGTCCTTAAATTAAACCAGTAATTTTTTCAAATTTAAAATTTATAGCTATTTATTTTTAAAAGAATTGGGTATATTTCAGTCATATCTGTAAAAAAAAATTTTGGATATTAACTCATTTAATCGTGTTGGCGCAAATATCAGAAAAGCTGGATTTCTAATTGTACTTTTTTATCTTCTTGTTGTTTTAATAATGAAATTTTTAGAGGCCAACAATTTTTTTGGTTATTCATTTTCAACATTAAGCAATGATATCTTTGCCCCTCCTTCGCTTAATCATTTTTGTGGCACAGATAGATTAGGAAGAGATGTTTGCTTAAGAACTTTGCAAGGATCATCCTTAGCTATAGAAGTTGTATTCTTGGCTATTCTTTTTTCATTAAGTTTGGGTTTGCCATTGGGATTATTAAGTGGATATTTTGGGGGTTTTTTTGATAAATGCTTATCACTAATAATGGATACTATTTTTTCAATACCTGTAATTTTGCTTTCAGTTGTTGTGGCTTTTGTCTTGGGAAAGGGTATCCTCAACGCAGCTTTGGCATTGTGTATTGTTTATTCTCCTCAATATTTTAGATTAATCAGAAATCAGACAATATTGGTTAAATCCGAAACTTATGTTGAGGCAGCTAAAGTTTCAGGAGCTGATGTTAAAACAATTATTTTTAAGTATATTCTTCCAAATGTAATAACACCTTTGCCTATTCTGCTTACGCTAAATGCTGCGGATGCTGTCTTGGTATTAGGAAGTTTAGGATTTTTAGGACTTGGTGTTCCTGCAGATGTCCCAGAGTGGGGAAGTGATTTAAATCTTGCTCTTGCCGCTTTACCTACAGGTATATGGTGGACGGCTTTGTTCCCGGGTTTTGCAATGTTTTTTTTAGTTTTAGGTCTTTCTTTTATAGGAGAGGATCTTGAAGAAATTTTTGATAGTCAAAATTCTGAATAAAATTAGTTATCTGTAATAGGATCTAGTTCTCCTTGATCATTCAACTTTGGATATTTTTTTGCTGATTTTTTATACACCTCAGCTAATTCTGGGTAACACCATTCAAAAAGTGTTTTTTGATATTCATCTATATTTAAACCTTCTCCATTAGCGGGCAATATACCTTTGTTTTTTCTTTGGCGAATAGCTTCAAATAATAATATGGAAGCAGCAACTGAAACATTCAGAGATTGAACCATACCTCTCATAGGTATAAAAATTGATTGATCAACCATTGATATAAGTTCATTACTTAGTCCCCATTTTTCTGCTCCTAAAACAAAACATGTATTTTGAGAATAATCAAAATTTCTATAATCTACTGATTCACTATTAAGAGTCGTTCCATATAATTTAAAACCCTTATTCTTTAAATCAGATATTGCCGTGATAGTGTTTTCATGATTATTCAGTTTTACCCATTTTTGACTTCCTTGAGCAGTACTATTAAAAGTCTTAACGGCATTCGTTTTGCTAATAAAATTTGCTTCGAAAACTCCTGCTGCATCACATGTCCTTAATATCGCGGATAAATTATGTGGTTTATTTACATCCTCAACTAAAACAGTCAAGTTTTTCATTCTGCAATCTAAAACACTTTTGATTCGTTCAAATCTTCTTGGCAAAATTGACATTTATAATTTTTTCACACTTTTAAATTATATTCAAAAAATATTGATTACCTATTAAATCTCTTGGTTTATAATATTTTGGTAGTTTGAATTAACTCAATGGCATACATAGAATGGGACTATACATTAATAACAAGTATGGTAGAAAAACAAGGGTGGGATTTACCTGAGCGTGAATCCGAAGAATGGAATAAATTTAACGATGAATTAGGAGAAAAAATGAGAGGTGTTGGACTTATTTTTGAAAAATATTGTAAATTTACACCTGACGTAGGAGAAGGAGTTCATCTTCTAGATGACTGATCATGAGTAATTTTAAACCACCGATGTATCCCTTAATCAATGGTTTATTAATTTATAAGATAATGTAATTTCACTGAATTAGAACTGGTAATTATTAAGGCTTTATAAAGCTTGTACTCTAAAAAAAATTTTTTATCCCACAAAAAAGTTATTTAATTTCTATATTTGTATAAAAATATGAAAAATAAATTAACCTTTTTATTCGATGGTGGTTGCCCACTTTGTTTGAGAGAAACAAATTTTCTAAAAAAAAGAGATATCTTAAATCAAATTGCATTTATAGATATTAATAGTAAGGATTATGATCAAAGTCTTTTTAATGACATTTCATATTCAGAAGCTATGTCAAACCTGCATGGAATTATTGAAAATGGTGAAATCATTAGGGGACTTGATGTACTTGCATATTCTTACGAATTAGTTGGTTTGGGTTGGGTTTATTATCCCTTGAAGATTAAGCTCTTATCTCCATTATTGAGATTGGTTTACAGATATTGGGCAAAATATAGACTTCAAATTACAGGTAGATCCGATATTGAAAAACTTTGTACCTCACAATGTGAACAATAAATATGGAAAGTATCGATATAGATAGAATAATAGAAATGTGTTGGGAAGATAGAACACCCTTTGAAGCTATCGAGTATCAATTTGGTTTAAAAGAGGAAGATGCGATAAAAATTATGCGTCAAAATCTTAAACCCAAATCTTTCAAAGTCTGGCGAAAGAGAGTTTCGGGAAGAAATACAAAACATATGGCCCTTAAAGATTCAACTAGATTTAAATCTACGCATAAAAGAAAATTATAAATTTTGAAAAATCTTTCTACTAAAACTTGTCCTGTTTGCAATAGACCGTTTGAGTGGCGTAAAAAATGGAAAAACTGTTGGGATGATGTTATCTACTGTTCAAAAAGATGCAGTAACAGGAAGTCGCAAAGATGAAACAAGTATCAATTATTTTCCCGAATCAACTTTTTAGAGAAAGCCCAATCTTAAAAATAAATTGTGAAGTTTTGATTTTGGAAGACTCATTATTTTTTGGAAATGATAAATTTCATAAATTAATTAACCATAAAAATAAGTTGGTTTTTCATAGAGCATCTATGCTCGCTTATAAAAATTATTTAGAAATATCTGGCTTTAAAGTTTTATATATCGAAAACAAGAATAATGTTTCTACAATTGATTACTTATCGGAATTTATTAAAGATAAATATCAGAAAATAAATCTCATTGACCCTCATGATTTTTTAATAAGGAAGAGGATTAATAATTTTGTTGAAAGTAATAATTTAGCTTTAAATATTTTGCCTTCTCCTATGTTTATGAGCAGTGAAGATTTAAAAGATTTATTTGCATCAAATGCAAAAAAACCTCTTATGAGCAGATTTTATGAGAATCAAAGAAAAAGCCAAAAAATATTAGTTAATCCTGATGATACTCCTGAAGGTGGTAAATGGAATTTCGATGAAATGAATAGAAAAAAATTACCAAAAAAAATAAATATACCTGATACACCTAAATTACAAAAAAATAAATTTGTAGTTAATGCAGAAAGGTCATTAGCCAATTTTGATATTGAGTTTATTGGAGAAAGTAATAACTTTTTATATCCAACTAATTTTGAAGAGGCAGATGAATGGTTAAATGATTTTTTTAAACATAGATTTTTCTTATTTGGAGATTATGAGGATGCTATTTCTAAAGAAAATTCTTTTTTATGGCACAGTTTACTTTCTCCTCTTTTAAATAGCGGCTTATTAACCCCCGATGTAGTAGTAAAAAAAGCATTACTTTTTGCAAAAAATAATAATGTTCCTATTAACTCTTTAGAGGGTTTTATTCGTCAAATTATTGGATGGAGAGAATTTATTTGCCTTGTGTATAAGAAGTACGGAACAAAGATGCGAAATAGTAATTTTTGGAATTTTGAAGATAAGCCAATCCCAGAATCTTTTTATAAAGGAAATACAGGAATTGAACCAGTAGATGTTGTTATAAAAAATATTATTAAATATGGTTATTGTCATCATATTGAGCGTCTAATGATTGTTGGCAACTTTATGCTTCTATGTAGAATTCATCCCAACCAAGTTTATAAATGGTTTATGGAAATGTTTATTGATTCTTATGATTGGGTTATGGTCCCAAATGTTTACGGAATGAGTCAGTTTAGTGATGGCGGCATCTTTTCAACAAAGCCATATATATCAAGCTCTAATTATGTAAAAAAAATGTCTAATTTTAAAAGTGGCCCATGGTGTGAAATATGGGATGGCTTATTTTGGAAATTTATTAAAGATAACGAAAGCTTTTTTAGAAAACAATATCGTCTGGCAATGTTAACGAGAAATCTCGATAAAATGTCAGAGGAAAAATTAAATAATTACTTAAAAACGGCCGATAAATTTTTAAGAGATATTCAATAAATTAAGAGTAATAACCTACAGTTGTCTTTGAAAAATTAAAAGAATATTATGTTATGAAGAAATATTAAGTACGAATGTTAACTTAGAAAAAATTAGATTTATCTAATGGAAATTGGAACACTTTTTTTAAAAAGTAATTCAACGGGAATTATCACTTTTTCTGAATTAGATTGGATTACTACCCATCAATCTAATTTCACTAGGTTGGAGGAATCCATAGCAATTAAATTAGGCAGAATGCTTGATGCAGGTTCTATCAATATTGGTTGTCGTTTGAAATCCTGAATAAGTTTTTATTTTAATAATGAAGTATCAAAAAGAAAAAAAAATATTTTTTCGGGAAAGAATCCATTCTTTAAATATCTTTCTTTTTTTAGGATTTAATCTTTCACTTATTTCTATCTTTGGTTTAATTCTGCAATTGAAAAAGTAGTTTAAATTTTTTTAATTTTTTGTATATTAAGGTTATCTTTAAAAATAAATTATATTTTGAGCATAGGATATTTACAAAGAAGGGCAGCTTGGGAAATTTTATTAAAAGTTAGTTCTGGTGATTTTTCTGATCATGCTCTTGAAAAGGTTTTAAAAAATTATCAATTTAATCCTCTTGATATAGCTTTTATTACGGAATTATCTTTTGGATGCATAAGGTATAGAAAATATCTTGATCTTTGGACGGATCATACATCAAAAATTTCTCATAAAAAGCAGCCTCCAAAGTTAAGATGGCTTCTACATATAGGTTTGTATCAACTGTTGAAAATGGATAAAATCCCATTTCCTGCTGCTATTTCTACCACTGTAGAAGTAGCTAAAAAAACAGATTTAAATGGTTTAGCGGGAACTGTAAATGCGATATTGAGAAATGCATCAAGAAAATTAGAACAAGAAATTTTTCCGGAATTATCTTCTGATAGAAAAGAAAGAATTTCATATCTTGAATCATTTCCATTATGGCTTGTGAAGGAACTTTATAAATGGGTCGGCAATAGAGAGGGTGAAAATATCATTAAGGCATTTAATAAAAAACCATCAATTGATTTGAGAATTAACCAATTAAAAACTAATTTAGATAACTTTTTGAAAGTACTTCATGAAAATAAAATTGATGCAGAAATTATTAAAGATTTACATAATGGAATTACTTTAAAATCTAATCCAAGATCTATAAAAAATTTACCAGGATATAGTGATGGACTTTGGACAATTCAAGATAGATCTTCTCAGTGGATAGCACCTCTCTTAAATCCAAAAGAAGGTGAAAAGATTTTAGATGCTTGTGCAGCTCCAGGAAGTAAGTCTACCCACCTAGCAGAATTAACAAATGATTGTGCTGAAATCATTGCCGTAGATAGATCAGCAAAAAGATTAAAAATACTGCAATCAAATTTAGAAAGGTTAAATTTGAAATCTGTTAATACCCTTAAGGCTGATGCCACGAGTTTGATTGAATTAAATCCTAAGTTTATATCTTATTTTGATAAGATTTTATTAGATGCTCCATGTTCAGGCATTGGAACTCTTTCCAGGAATCCAGATTCTAGATGGTCTTTAAGTAAAGAAAAAATAAAATCTTTAACTTTATTACAGGAAAAACTTTTGGAGAGTATTTTCCCTCTTTTGAAAAAAAATGGTACTTTAGTTTATTCAACTTGTACTATTTGTCCTGATGAAAATAATATATTAATTGAACGATTTATTGAAAAAAACAAAACTTTAAAATTGGTTAGCCAAAAGCAAATTTTACCTAGCTTGGATTATCCAGGTGATGGATTTTATTCTGCAATAATTTCTTATAAATCTTAAAAATATAATTTATTTTTTAATTGGAATTTTATAAATTTCAGATATGAACGTCTTCCATAAATAAGCTGCATTCCCACTAGATAATTCAGATTCCTTGTTATCGTCGTAACCTATCCAGATCCCTGTTGTAAGGTTATCAATGGAACCAATAAACCAGAGATCTTTATTTCCATCAGATGTTCCTGTTTTCCCATAAATTTTCTTTCCTTTTATAAAGGCTGCTTTTGAAGTCCCTTCTTTTACAGATTTTTCAAGAAGTTGATTTATTTTCTTGTTTATTTTTAAATCTAATATTTTCTTGGAAATAGATTTATTTTCCCAAATAGGTTGTTTTTTAAATGATTCTATTTTTTCTATGATTTCAGGGCTTTGAATCTTCCCATTATTGTTTATTGCAGAATATGCATTTGTGATGTTTAAAAGATTATCTCCGTAGGCGCCAATAGCTAATGATGGGAATTCCTCAAACTCTTGCTCGATACCTAGTCCAAATGAATTCGCTAAATTAATAATATTTTTTAAGCCGATTTTTTTTGTTATTGATATTGGAACGATATTTGATGAACTTTTAAATGATTCAATCAAAGATATTGAACCTCTATAGACTTCTGAAAAATTTTTTGGGCAATAACTTTCCCAGCATATTGGTAAGTCTTCAAATTTATCGCTTAATTTTATTCCTTCTATTAATGCAGCAGCATAAGGGATTATTTTAAAAGTAGAACCTAAAGGTCTTACAGATGAAATCACTCTATTGTATTCATTAATTGATGGATTTTTGCTGGTTATCATAGTCCTGATTAGTCCTGTGTTTGATTCGATAGATAACAGACCAAATTCAATTTCTTTAGGCCCTGCGTATCTTGATATTTTTTGACCTTTTTCTTGCCAATCTTTGTTGATAGAAGATTTAATTCTTAAAAAATTATAATCATTTTTACTTCCAATTTTTTTATCTGTTTCCTGAAGAATAAAATTTATTAGTAATTTATCATCTAAAAAATTATCAGCTGTTTGATAATTTAACTTTATTTTTTCTTTAATAGCCTTATTTTTATTTGTAAGAGAAATATATCCATCAACATACATTGATTCAAGAACTTTATTTCTATTTTTAATAGCTAGTTCTAAATTTTGATAAGGTGAATAAATTGATGGAGCTGGAGCTAATCCTGCAATTAATGCGATCTCTGATAATGTCAATTCTTCTATAAATTTTCCAAAATAAACTTGGGCAGCCTCGTCTACCCCGTATGCTCCTGATCCTAGATAAATATTATTTAAATATAATTTTAAAATTTGATTTTTGTTATATCTAAATTCAAGTATGAGTGATATAAATATTTCTTTGATTTTTCTTTGAAAACTTAAATCATTATTTAGAAAAAGTATTCTGGCAACTTGTTGTGTAATCGTACTTCCTCCCTCTTTAACATAACCACTTCTAATATTTTGAATAAGGGCACGAGAAATACTTTTTAAATCTATTCCATTATGTTTATAAAATCTTTTATCCTCAGAAGATATAAAAGAATGTTTAAGAAAAAATGGAATTTTATGATAACTATTATCTATTTCAAATTTGCGGCTTAATTTGCTTAGTGTCTTATTATCAGAAGATGTTATTACGAAAGAATATTTGGTTTCCCGAGACTTTTTATTTTTAGAAACGTCAAATTTTAAGGTACTAAATATTAGACTAAAAAAATAAAAAGATATTCCAGAAAAAATTAATATTGGAATTATTAAAACAAAATATTTAAATTTAATCTTTTGCACCTTAAGCAACTAAAAAACTATGTCCTATCGCTAAAGCTGTAACTAACATTCCTGTTATAAGGAATGGTTGGGCACTCGCTTGATATTTGACATCAAACTTTAAAGGATCTCTTAGTAACCACATATCTTGAAATGTAATTTGTGGAATTACCAATAAAACCAAAATTACAGAGGCTAAATGTTGACCAATAATGATTAATACTACAACCATTGCTAATTGAAAAATGTCAATTAGTCCTGCACTTATTCTACTTGCATTTTTAATTCCAAATACTACTGGTAGTGAATTTAAGCCTAGCTTTGAGTCTCCTTCAACACTTTTGAAATCATTAATAACAGCAATTCCAAGTCCTGAGAGGCTATAAGCAAGTGTTAGTATCGCCGTCACGATAGTTAATTTCCCAAATAAGGCTTGTCCTGCCCACCAAGGTAAAGCTATATAAGATGCTCCTAATGCATAATTTCCAAGCCAACCATTCTGTTTTAATTTGAGTGGTGGAGCAGAATATATATAACTAACAAAGGAACCTCCTAATGCTAAAAGCAAGACGGAGGGGAAGCTGTGCTCAGCGTATAAATCTAATAGAAAAGCAACTATTAAACCAGCAATAAGTAATACCCAGATTTGTATTTTTACATCTTTAATTGAAATTTTGCCAGAAGGAATTGGTCTATTTGGTTCATTAATTGCATCAATTTCTTTATCAAAAAAATCATTTATGGTTTGGGTATAACCTGCCAGAAGTGGCCCACTCATCAACATACATGCCAATGAAGCTAGAACATTACTAAATGTCCATTCAAAATTCCCACTTGCAGCTGCTCCACAAATAACCCCCCATATCAAAGGAATCCACGTTATGGGTTTCATTAACTGTATTCGGAGTTTCCATATGCTTGATGTTTCAGAGGCACCCTTAATTCCTAATAGTTGTTTTGGATCATTCACTTTACTCTTTAACCTTTCTCAATTTCTTCTGGGAAAAACCAATTTTGTTCACCATTCTGAAATTTTGCGGTGATCCCAATACTCCTGCCGTCTGTCATTTTATAGCCTGTTATTACGGCTTTCGGATTAGAGGATATTTGATCAATTAATTTAGCTGGTAGTCTATCTTTTACTTTGTTAATGTTAATTTTAATTTTACTACCGATTTTGGGTAATAATTTTGTTTCAGCCATAAGAGGTAAAATGGAAGCTATTATGCAAGATTAACAGCATTTGGACAATTTTTACTAAAATGGTAGCTCTTCGTTTAATTCCTTGTTTAGATGTAGCCAATGGCAGAGTCGTTAAAGGTGTGAATTTTGTTAACTTGAGAGACTCAGGTGATCCTGTTGAATTGGCTTGTAGGTACTCTGATGAAGGCGCAGATGAATTGGTATTTTTAGATATTAGAGCAAGCGTGGAAAATAGGAATACATTAGTTGACCTTGTTTCTAGGACAGCAAAATCAGTAAAAATTCCTTTTACAGTAGGTGGAGGTATAGATTCTGTTTCTTCTATTAATGATCTTTTAAGAGCTGGAGCAGATAAAGTGAGTTTGAATTCCTCAGCCGTAAGAAATCCCTATTTAATTTCTGAAAGTTCTAGAGAATTTGGTAATCAATGCATCGTTATAGCAATTGATGCTCGTAGAAAAGTTGATAAGGTTGGAGAGTGGGAGGTATATGTGAAAGGAGGGAGAGAAAATACTGGTATAGATGTATTTAGTTGGGCAAAAAAAGTTGAGGAGTTAGGCGCAGGGGAAATATTGCTTACTTCAATGGATGGTGATGGAACACAGAATGGATATGATTTAAATTTGACAGAATCTGTTGCAAATATTGTTGATATCCCAGTAATTGCTTCCGGAGGGGCAGGTTGTTTAGAAGATATCTATGATGTTTTCAATGAAGGCAGGGCATCTGCCGCACTTTTAGCATCATTACTTCATGATAAGAAACTTACTCTACAAGAAATAAAAACTTTCCTTCTCGAAAAAAATCTTCCAATTAGACCATATGAATAAAAATTTAATTTAATTCCAAAAAAAATAAGTTATAAATTTAAAAATGAAATTCACAAAAACTATCGAAGTCAAAAATATATTTAATAAAATTTCTTATAAATACGACTTTTTAAATAATCTATTAAGTTTTGGGCTGCACAGATTATGGAAAAGGAAATTAGTTAATTTATTGGAACCTTTAAATGGCGAAGATTGGGCTGATTTATGCTGTGGAACTGGAGATTTAGCATTCTTAATTTCTGAGAGAGTTAGTCCAAGGGGTTCAATTACTGGGATTGACAGTGCAGAGGGTATCTTAAATATTGCAAAAAAAAAATCAGAGCTTAAAAAAAATAAATTTATTAAGTGGGAAATTAAAGATGTATTAGAAATTAATGATTATTCAAAAAATTTTGATGGGATTTGCATGTCATATGGACTTAGAAACTTAAATAATGTTGAAGAAGGAATAAAAAAAGTTTTTGATCTTTTGAAGGATAAGGGAAGGGCAGGATTTTTGGATTTTAATCACTCAACAAGAAATTCTTTATCCAATATTTTTCAGAAAATTTATTTGAGATTAATTGTAGTAACCATTTCGCGGCTTTTTAATTTAGGTCCAGAGTACGCATATATTGAAAAAAGTATTAGTAATTTTCCAAATAAAAATGAGCTTATAAATATTGCGAAGGAAGTTGGATTTCAAAAAGCTGAATATAGGACTATTTTGGGGGGGCAAATGGGAATACTAATTTTAGTTAAATAAAGAATTTAGTTTTTTATTTTTCTCCAACAAAAAGAACACTTTCCCCATCTTTTGATTTCGCCCTCAGGAGTAGGGGAATTACAGAGAGTGCAAATGCACATATTATTTTGATTGATTCTGCTTGGATGCTTTGCCCAAACTATCTTTGCATTAATAGCTTTGATATTTTTATTTTTAATTTCATAATTTTGTATTATTTTTATTTCATTCAAATTTATTCCAATTTTTTCGATTCTCTCTTTTAATTTATGCTTGTTATAGATTAGAGCTTGGCGCCACTGTGGATGATTTACTGCAATAGTAAATATTTTTTTTTCAATATTTAATGGTTTACATTCTTGAAATAGTTCTAATCCGATTAGGTTCTTCCAGTTTTCGTTGATTTTTGAGAGTTTATCTAAGTCTCCGTAGGATTTTTTGAAATTATCAAGACAATTTTTTAATGGATGTGGATTCCTTCTATTCACTATTGGCAAATACTTTTTGTCCAATTTGTAAAATTTACTTAATAAGATTAAAGTTAATCTAATCTTTTAAAAGATGCTCGTTGTTTTAATAAAAAATTTGTGAAAGTTATTGGACCTGCAGCTAAGACAGTTTTTTATTTAAAAAAAATTCAGGGTCAATATCCAACCTGGACACTTCATTACAAAATAAAATGTAAAAGTACCGAAAATGAGCTAACAAACTTTTTTGAATATTCTGAAATAAAGAAAAATCAGCCTGTAGCTATAATTGCAAGAGAACAGTTCTCAGGGGTTGGCCAAAACTCAAAAACTTGGATTTCACCAAAAGGCGGGATTTGGTTAAGTGCAGCTTACCCAATATTTTCAAAAGAATTTGCATGTCAAATATTTAATTTGTCTTTAGGTATTAAGTTATGTGAAATGCTTAGACAAGAGAATATAAATGTTTGTTTGAAATGGCCAAATGATATTTTTTTTGGTTCAAAAAAGTTGATTGGATTTTTACCAAGGGTGATAACAAGAGGCAAAGAAATTATCTATGTAAGAGTAGGAATTGGCATGAATGTTTTAAATTACACTCCATCGGAAGGTATTTCATTATCAAAAGTACTTCAAACTAAGAATATTAATCAACATTATTGGACAGCCAAAGTTCTTAAAGCTTTTTACGATTCCATTGAATGTAATAGTAAGAAAGAATACGTGATTAAATCTGCAAATAAGTTTCTTACTAAAAGTTTTTTACCTAGTGGTTATTGTCCTCATACATGGAAAATTAAAGATATTGATTCCAATGGGAATTTAAGAATTAAAAATGAAAATCAACTGAAGGTAATTAGAAGGTTTTGAATTTAATTAACTTTTAATTCAACTATTCTTCCATCCTTAAATTTGGCTATTTTTTTTGCGCGATTTGCAACTTCATCTTCATGTGTAACTAAAACTATAGTTATTCCGGATTCATGCAGTTTGTCAAAAAGATCTAATACATCTTCAGTGGTTTTTGAATCTAGTGCTCCGGTAGGTTCGTCTGCTAACAAAATTGCAGGGTTATTGATAATAGCTCTCGCAATAGCAACTCGTTGTTGTTGTCCTCCGGATAACTGGTTTGGACGATTATTCATTCTTTCTGAAAGTCCAACTTTTTTTAAGGCATTCTTACCTCGCTCTAATCTTTGTTCAGGATCAATACCAGCATAAATCATCGGCAAAGTTACGTTTTCAAGTGCAGTTGCGTCTGAAAGAAGATGAAATTGTTGAAATACGAATCCTAATTTTTGGTTACGTATTTCCGCGAGCTGATCATCAGATAAATTCTCAACAGGAATACCATTTAATTTATAAATACCTTCAGACGGTCTATCTAGACATCCAATAATATTCATAGCTGTACTTTTGCCTGAGCCACTAGCTCCCATGACAGCTAAATAATCACCTTTATAAATTTCTAAGTTTATGCTGTCTAAGGCTTTAACGGTTAAATCCTCTTTCCCATATGTTTTAGATATATTTTCTAAACTCGCGACTTTCTTAGACATTTATTGAAGAATTCTTCTAGGAAATATTGTTTGCTGTTGCAATAATATCTTGTAAGAAAGGAGTTTCTGAAACTGCTGTATTAGCTAATTTAAAGAGAGGATTAGAAAGGATTCCTCCAAGAGCAGTTACTGCGACGCAAGTATAAAGTGCAATTCTTAAGGGAGGTAATCCTACAATTCCCCAATTAATTTCAGGATATGATTTGACTATTTCAGAAGCTTCCTGTGGTTCTTTAACTACCATCATTTTTATCACTGAAATGTAGTAATAAATAGATATAACTGAAGTTACTAATCCGACTATTACTAATAGATATTGATGATTTGCCCAACCTGCAAAGAACAAGTATATCTTTCCAAAAAATCCTAACATTGGAGGTAAACCTCCAAGAGATAGAAGACAAAGGCTTAAGCCTAATGTAATGAGAGGATCTTTTTGGTAAAGTCCTGAGTAATCAAGAATTCGATCAGAACCAGTTCTTAGTGAAAAAAGTATTACACAAGAAAATGCACCCAAATTCATAAACAAATATGCAGCTAAATATAAAACAGCTGAGGATAAACCATCTTGTGTGCCAGATACTATTCCAATCATTACAAACCCGGCTTGTCCAATAGAACTGTAAGCTAGCATCCTTTTCATTGAGGTTTGAGCTAGAGCTACAACATTTCCTAGAGCCATGCTCAATATGGCCAAAATGGTAAATAAAAGTTTCCATTCTTCGTCAAAAGAAGAGAAAGTTGTGCTTAATATTCTTATCGCAAATGCAAAGCCTGCTGTTTTTGAACCGACAGATAAAAAAGCTACTACGGGTGTAGGTGAACCCTCATATACATCAGGCGTCCATTGATGAAAGGGAACAGCAGCAATTTTAAATGCAACTGTTGATAAGACAAATACAAGAGCTAATGACGTAATGAAGGATGGCTTATTAATAATCTCTAAACCTATTGTCGCCAAGTTTGTTGAACCACTTAATCCATAAAGAAAAGAGGATCCATATAAATAGACAGCAGCAGCAGCTGATCCAACAAGGAGGTATTTTAAGGCCGCTTCTGAACTTCTTGGATCTCTCTTGAGGTAACCAGAAAGTAAGTAGCTTGCTACAGATAGAGTTTCCAAAGATATAAATACACTAATAAGGTCAGTAGATCCACACAAAAGCATTGCTCCAAGGGTGGCCGAAAGAACTATCGCAGCAAACTCGCCAATGGGGCTCCCACTTTGTTCTGTATATCGCCAGCTTATAAGTAGAGATATTAAGGTTGATAAAGAAATTATTGCTCTAAATGCGATTGCTAAATTATCTGAATTGAAAGAACCAAGGAATGCGCTTTCTACCGGATTACTCCATTGCAATGCCAAACTAACAAGAGAGCTTCCAATTGATAAATAGCAAATTATTGGTGCCCATTTTGATGCAGTTTTTTCTCCAGCTAAATCTACAAGAAGTGTTCCAACAATACCTAGTAAAATAAAAGCCTCTGGAATAATGGCTTGAGCATTTAAATTAATTGTAAAGATTTCGTTGGGCACTTTATTAAATTGGATTAAATTAGATGTTTGATTGTAAGGGTCTAAGAGTTAATCTTAACTTGATTATAATTTGTGGGTATGATTTTTGAAATTTTCAGAAGAAATTACTTGAAAAAGCTTCAAATAATCATAATATGCCCTAACTGAACAAAAAAACCAATTTTTGAAATAAACCTTGGATCACACACTTGTTATTGTTGAAAGTCCTACCAAAGCAAAAACTATAAGAAAGTTTTTGCCTTCTAATTATGAAGTTCTCGCTTCAATGGGACACGTTAGAGATCTTCCAAAAGGAGCTGCTGAAATACCTGCTGCGGTTAAAAAGGAAAAATGGTCAAGGATTGGAGTTAATACAACAGAAGATTTTGAACCACTTTATATAGTTCCAAAAGATAAGAAAAAGGTTGTTAAAGAGTTAAAAGATGCATTGAAAGGTGCGACTCAGCTATTACTGGCAACTGATGAAGATAGAGAGGGGGAGAGTATTAGCTGGCATCTCCTTCAAATACTTAAGCCTAAAATACCGACTAAGAGAATGGTTTTTCATGAAATTACGAAAAAGGCAATTAATAAAGCTTTAGACCAAACAAGAGAAATTGATATGGAACTTGTTCAGGCTCAAGAAACAAGAAGAATCCTGGACAGGCTTTTTGGATATGAATTATCTCCTTTACTTTGGAAGAAGGTAGCCCCCCGATTATCTGCTGGTCGAGTTCAATCAGTTTCTGTAAGACTTCTTGTTAGGAGAGAGAGAGAAAGAAGATCCTTTAAAAAAGCTAGCTACTGGGGGATTAAAGCTTCTCTAGTAAAAGATAATATTACTTTCGAAACTAAATTGTTCAGTTTAAACGGTCAAAGAATTTCTAATGGTTCCGATTTCGATGAACAGACAGGCAAATTAAAACAAGGAAATAAATCTTTAATAATTGGAGAAGAACAAGTAAATGACTTATTGAAGACTTTTTCCTCAGAGGATTGGTTAGTCTCAAAAATTGAAAAAAAGCCATCCACTCGTAAGCCAGTTCCTCCATTTACAACTAGTACATTACAACAAGAAGCAAACAGGAAGCTTCGTTTGTCTGCAAGAGAAACTATGAGATGTGCACAAGGGCTTTATGAGAGAGGTTTCATAACATATATGAGAACTGATTCAGTGCATCTTTCCGAACAAGCTACAAGAGCTGCTAGAGAATGTGTCAGTTCTATGTACGGAAAAGAATATTTATCTGACTCACCAAGACAATTTAATTCAAATGCAAGAAATGCTCAAGAAGCGCACGAAGCTATTAGGCCGGCAGGTGAGGTATTTAAAACACCTAAGGAAACTAATCTAACTGGTAGAGACTTATCTCTTTACGATTTAATTTGGAAAAGAACTGTAGCTAGTCAAATGGCGGAAGCTAGGCTAACAATGATTAATGCTGAAATTAGCGTAGGGGATGGATTATTTAAATCTAGCGGGAAAAGTATTGATTTCGCTGGATTCTTCAGAGCTTATGTCGAGGGAAGTGATGACCCAAGTTCATCCCTTGAACAACAAGAAATTATTCTTCCAAACTTAACAACTGGAACATGTCTTGAAGTTACTAATAAGGAATCTACTTTTCATGAAACTAAACCTCCTGCAAGATATACAGAGGCTGCATTAGTTAAAGTTCTTGAAAAAGAAGGGATTGGAAGACCTTCTACCTATGCAAGTATTATTGGCACAATAGTGGATAGAGGTTATGCGAATATATCTTCCAATACATTGTCTCCAACGTTTACAGCTTTCGCTGTTACGGCTCTATTAGAAGAACATTTTCCTGATCTGGTTGATACTACTTTTACTGCAAAAATGGAATCTTCATTGGATGAAATATCTTCAGGCAATCTTGAGTGGCTACCGTACCTAGAAACTTTCTATAAAGGTAAAAATGGTTTGGAGGTAAAAGTTCAGAAAACAGAGGGTGATATTGATGGTAAAGCTTATAGACAAGTTGATTTCGAAGACCTTCCTTGCGTAGTCAGAATTGGCTCTAACGGACCTTGGCTAGAGGGTACAAAAATTGATGAATCTGGTAATGAAATTCAGGCGAAAGGTAATCTTCCAATGGATATTACACCTGGAGATTTAGATATAAAGCAAGTTGATCAAATTTTAAGTGGCCCATCAGATCTTGGAACTGATCCAAAAACTGGGGAAAAAGTCTTTTTAAGATTTGGCCCTTATGGACCTTACGTACAATTGGGAAATAATGATCAAGATAAATCTAAACCAAGAAGAGCTTCATTACCCAAAGAGTTGAAAACTGATGATCTAACGCTAGATGAGGCTCTTGTACTTTTAAGTTTGCCTAGATTGTTAGGAGTTCATCCTGAAGGAGGTGTTGTTGAGGCTGACAGAGGAAGATTTGGACCTTACATTAAGTGGATTAAAAATGAAAATGAATCTGAAAACAGATCCTTAAAGAAAGAGGATGATGTTTTTAAAGTTGATATAAAACGAGCATTAGAAATTCTTGCAATGCCAAAAATGGGTAGAGGCGGTCAAGAGGTACTTAAAGACTTTGGAAAACCTAAAGAATTTAAAGAAAAAATCCAAATATTAAATGGAAGATATGGGGTCTATTTAAAATGTGGTAAAACTAATGTCTCGATTGCAAAAGATACTGACTTAGAAAAATTCACCGTTGATGATGCCATATCTCTTTTGGAAGAAAAAGTAAAAGATAAAAAAGACTCTATTTTAAAAAAAACAAAGAGAAGTAATAAAAAAACTACAAGGAAAAAGAAAAGTTAGAAAAAATATGATTTTAAAAAAAAAAGAATTTTTTTTATTAATTTCTTTGGTTTTCTTGCAATCATGCTCTGGAGGGAGGATTGGGAATTTTCTTGAAAGTAGTTTTAATGATTTAGACAAAATAAGCCCAAATGAAGATTTACAAAAAAATTTAGTAAATAAAAAAATAGTAGAAAAAGAAAACAAAGAAATTGATTATGAAATAAATAAAAAAAATAAAAAAATAGAAAATTCAAAAAATGTTCCTGAAATTAAAAAGGATATAAATTTAGAAAAAGAAAACAAAGAAATTGATTTTGAAGTAAATAAAAAAATTAAAAAAGTAGAAAAGTCAAAAAATGTTCCAGATAATAAAAAGGATATAAATTTAGAAAAGATATCAAAACAAAAAAATAACACTAATAAGAACCTTTCAAAAAAAAGAAAAATAGAGCTTCAATCTTACAAAATAATATTCATCCTAAAAGATGTAGATCCAAAAGATCCCACGGAAGAGTTGAGTTCCATATTGAGTAATTCTGAGGTAAATTTTGAAATAGAAAAGATTGAACGTATCTTAGATTCAAAAAATAAAAGTATGAATAAAAATTAATTAAAAATATTAAACAAAAAATGAAAGTAACAACAAAAACTGAAGCATTAAATATTATCGAGACCTCATATTTAGCATCTCTTTCGTCTTTATTATGGGTTGCATTATATTATTTGCCAATTGGGGGAGTTTTATTAAGGTTGATTTTACCACTCCCAATAATCTTATTGCACTTAAGAAGAGGAACTAAAACTGCATTGGAAGGTCTCCTAATACAATTTCTACTTTTATTCATAATTATGGGTCCTGTTAGAGGAACTTTATTTTTATTTCCTTATGGGATCTTGGCTTTTTGGTTGGGCTGGTGTTGGTTTAGAGAAAAAAGTTGGAGATTAAGTTTAACTGGAGGAGTTATTATTGGAACCCTTGGCTTTTTCCTACGCGTAGTAGCATTATCTACGTTGGTTGGTGATAATCTTTGGGTGTTAATTACTAGAGCAAGTTATGGTCTACTAGAAAAGTTCATTGGATTATTAAATTTACCTTTTACCCCCTCAATTTTAAGTATCCAATTAGGTGCAATTTTTTTAATAATTTTTCAAGAAATAGTTTATGTTTTAACTGTACATGTAGTTGCATATTCTTTGTTCCCAAGATTTAAATTAAATATTCCAGATCCTCCAAGATTATTAAATAGCTTAGTTGATTTAAATAATTGAAACAAGTAAAAATGTATAGTGCAGAATTAGGAATAAATTTTTTTGGTAATGAATCCAATAAAAAGGGGCAACTTAATAAGATAGAAATTCTGAAAAAGAATATTAAAAATTTTAAGATATTTCTTGTAATTGCAGGCACTAATACATCTCAAATCCCAGGAATTTCCGCTGCAGGAATTAATGCAAAATCAAGGAGAAAAACTGCGCTCGCAGATGCTGAATTTTTGCTTGAGGGTGCTTCAATAGATCACAAATATAAATTGCCTCTTCTCAATGCAGGAGTAACTCCCGCTCTAATAAGTCATGTTTGTTCAAAGCTCATAAATATTTATCCAGTTATTGTTCCTCTTGGAATAGGAGCAAAGCCTTATTTTAATCATTTGGTTGTAGAAGATAGAGATTTAGGCCCAGCAAATTGTCTTACTACTGGTAAATCGATGTCTAAAGAGAGAGTTTTACATCTCTATAAAAAAGGGCTTGTGATAGGAAAATCCTTAAAACAACCTGTTTTAATTTCTGAATCTGTACCAGGAGGCACCACAACTGCTCAGGCAGTAATGGAAGCTTTTGGTTTGCAGGTGTCTAATTTAGTGGGGAGTAGTTTATTTCAAGCTCCAAGAGAATTGAGAAGACAAGTAGTTAAAAGAGGACTTTTCAATGCAAATTTCAAGGATGATTTCGACTCTTTTGATGTTGTCGCAGCGGTAGGTGATCCTTTCCAAGCTTTCTCAATGGGTCTATTAATTGGTGCAAGGTTAGCAAAACATCCTGTCATCTTGTCTGGCGGAAGTCAAATGTTAGCTGTCATTTCGCTTGTATTAGAATTTTTAGATGAAAATAATAAAGATGACTTTATTGAAGATGTTTTTATTGCGACAACTGGGTGGCTTGTGAAAGATAATTCTCTAAATGATTTAGTAAATCTAATTAATGAAAAATATGATGTCAAATTATTAGGTTTAGCAAGCCCTTTGAATTTCAAATCTTCAAAATACAAAGAATTGAAGGATTATGAATTAGGTCATGTAAAAGAAGGTGTAGGTGCTGGTGGAATATCATTGCTTGCTTTCTTAGATGGATTTAAAAATGAAGAAATAGTTTCATTGTGTCAACAAAATCTAGAAATGATGAAGGGCCTAGGTCAAATTTCTTTAGAGAAGGATTGCTGAATGTTTTCAAAATTTTCAACCAGAAGAGAATTTTTAAATTGTGGTAAGCTTTCGCTTTTATTTTTCTTAAACTCTTGCAGTAATCTTCCTAATAAAGTAATAATTGCACTACAAAATTCTTTTTATCCAGAATCTTTTAAAGATACCATTCCAAAAGATTGGAAGCAGATAAAAATTAATTTTGAAAATATTCGGCTACAAAAAAATATAAGTACAATCTCCAATCCTGACTTTACTTTAGTAAACGATGGATGGATTAGTAGTATAGATTTTGCAGAATTTGAAAAAATAAATGAATATGAACTAATCAAAAACTTGGATAAGAGATCGATAGATTTTTTAGGAAGTTTTAATAAAAATCAGAGAAGTAAATTATTTCCTATTGGCGTCGTACCTTATACAATAATCATTAAAAATAATAAAGAATTAATAAATTCAGCCAGAACTTCTTGGGATTTCCTTCTTTCTAAAAAATTAACTGGAAAGATTATTTTTCCACATAGTCCAAGAATAATATTGTCAATTGCTAAAAAAATTAATACATCTAATTCTTTAAAAAAAATCAAAAGCCAAGCAATGTTATTTGATGATAAAAATATGCTCAATTGGTTGATTAATTCTGATGCTTGTGTTGCAATAGTTCCTTATAGTCTCTGTTCAAAATATTTGAAAATAGATCCAAGGCTTTCTTTAGTTTTCCCAAGCCAAGGCGTACCATTGATGTGGCATTTTCTACTTAGTCGATCAAATCTAAATAATGCAATATTAATTAAATGGATTAAATCTTTAGAAAATAAATCAATAGTAGATAAATTAGTTAGTCAGGGTTGGTATTTACCATTTAATAGTGATTATTTACAAAGTAAATATAAATCTGAAATTTTCCCCATCACAGGACCTTCTGAGAAATGTTGGGAAAATAGTTGGTCTTTCCCTTTACTAACAAATGAACAAAAAATTAATCTAAAAAATTCATGGAATGAGTCCTTATCCCCATAATCTTTTTGTCGGATTTTCAATTAAAAAGTTATGAGTTTCCTTTAATAAATTTGGTATGTCTAATTTAATAGGACATCTAGGAACACATTCATTACATCCTTGACAAAATGAGGAATTTTTTTCTTCCCACCAGTGACCAGCTTTTCCTATTAAATTGTATCTTTCTTTTGAAAATTCTAATTGGCCATAACCGATAGATATATTTCTTAAACGAAGTATTTCTGGAATAGGCACTTCATTTGGACATGGAAGACAAGATCTACATTCTTCACATTTGGTTGAGTTTAATCTTTCATTAGCAACTGCCTCAATTTTATTCAGGGCGCTTTTTTCAAGTTTTGTAAGCTTCTCGTATGAGTTTCTAAGTTTATGCGCAAATTCAAAATCTTTTTTGTTTGTCGCCCCCAAGGATAAAGTTGTAATGCCTTTTGCCAGCAGAAATCGATATGCTAATTCTAATGGATGAAAAGGCTTAGATGCCTCTATCAAAATATCACTTGGAGAATACAACCTACCGCCTTTATCAGCAGGTGATATTGCTAAAACTCCCATCCCTTTTTTTATAGCTTTCTCTGCTAGAGCAATCTTAGATTGATCTAAATAATGTAAATGAAGACTACAAAAAGTAAAAACTTCAGAGTTAATTGCATCTTTAATTAGAGAATAACTTCCGTGAGAACTAAAACCAACTTGATCAACTAGTTCCTTCTCAAGTATCCAAGATATGAATTTCTTGCCCTCTCCAGCAAGAACCCAATCTAAATGTTGTTTTAAGTTGAGTCCGTGAATTGCAAGATTATTAATTTTCTCACGATTTAAATTTTTAAGAGACTTTTTAAAATTATTTTTTAAAAAGTCAAAATCACCCTTTGGTAAAACTTTGGAAGTAATCACCCAATTCTTTTCTTTTATATTCTCTTCTATTGCTAATTTTTTTATTGAATTTCCAACAAGTGATTCAGCATTACCATAAGAAGGTGCTGTTTCTATGTGATTAATTCCTACGTAATATGCATTTTTTATTATGCAATACATTTTTTCGAGACTTTCAGTTGCTCGCATTGTCCCTAAAGTGAATAGGCTCACTTTTTCCCCTCTACCAAATGATCTTTTTTGTGAATTAATAATCATCTAAATATTATCTATTTCTTTTTATTTACTCTTTAATTTATTTATAGTTGAAAATGATTTAAAGTAAATTAAAGAAATTACAAAATTTTGCAAAAATATTTTTCTTAAATCTATGTTCACAGGAATAATTCAATCAATTGGAAAAATAAAACAAGAAAAAAATATTTTAGAAATTGAAATTTTAGATAACTTTTTTGATATGGCAATTGGAGACAGCATTGCTGTTGATGGAATTTGTTTGACAGTTAAAGAAATTTTTCAAAATAAATTTACTGTTGATGTTAGTGAGGAAACATTAAAAAAAACAACTTTAGGAGTAAAGTCATATATGAATCAGATTGTTAATTTGGAGCCGGCTCTTAGGGTGTCTGACCGTCTAGGAGGGCATATAGTCAGTGGACATGTTGATGGTCTTGGAACAGTTGAGAATATAGAAAAATTAGAGAAATCTTGGCTCTTATCTATAAAGTGGAAAAATAATAATTTTTCAAAATATGTAGTAAATAAAGGCAGTATTTGTGTAAATGGTATAAGTCTTACAATTGCAAAATTTGAGCAGGAAGGAGAAATATTTACTATTGCGATAATTCCTCATACTTGGCATAACACAAATCTGAATAAATTAAATGTCGGAGACAGCGTAAACCTTGAGGCAGATGCACTAATTAAATATGTAGAGAAATTACTTTTATTTAATAAAAATAGTAATCAAGATTTATCTTCAAATAATATTTCTTCGGAATGGCTTAAAGAAAACGGTTGGTAGAATATATTTTTTAATTTAATGGAATCAGATAAATTGTTTTTGCTTCTTTTTTAAGATCGATTTTAAATTCCTGACCAGGTTCTAGACCTAATATTTTGGTATAGGCATGACCAATTAATAGGTTCCCATTGCCATGAACTTTAGTTTTGAATTCTGTCTGTCTGCCTCTTGAAGTTCTATTACCATTTTTCCCCTGACGACCATTTCCTGTTTTGTAACCCTTAGCTTCGATAAGCGCCCTATAAAAACTTTTTCTTAAGATTCTTCCGCTAGGACCTATATACCCACAACCTTTTGCTATCTCATCTTCAGATTTTTTACTTAATAATTTTGCTTTTTCAAGAAGTTCTTTTCCTTCTAGCATTATCTGACAGATTTCTAATTATATATTCTTACTAAAAAGGAGATCTGTGGCAATATAAATTAATAAAAAATATATTTAATTTTTTAAATTTAGTTTTTTATAAAAGATACAAGATAATAAATAAAATAACCCATATTCCATCTACAAAATGCCAGTACAATTCAACAGCTTCCAATGGGAACATATTTTGACTAGTTAATCTTCCTCCATTGATTCTCGATTGCCAAGCAATAATTAAAATCATTAAAGTACCTAAAGTGACATGTAATCCATGAAAACCAGTAAGAGCATAAAAAGTACTTGCAAACAAATTATCGGTTAATCCAAAAGGTAAATGAAAATATTCAAATAATTGACATATTAAAAATATAATTCCAAGAAAAGCAGTAAAAAATAACCATTTTTGAGAATCAGAGTTTTTATCTTTTAAAAGTGCTTTACCTGCTTTATGGAAAGTTGCACTACTAACAAGTAACAAAATTGTATTGAGTGTAGGTATTGGTAGTTCTAATTCATAAATAGCACCATCAGGTAATGGATTTACTGTTTTATAAGTTAAATAAGCAGCAAAGAATCCAGCAAAAGTCATTCCGTCCGCAATTAGGAAAGTTATAAGACCAAACATTCTGAAGTCTTCATGTGTTTCATTAACTTCAGAATTATTTTTTTGAATTTCTTTTGAGCTATCTAGAGTTGTCATATGTTTTTATTTTTGTGCAGAAATTTATTTACCATAACCATAAGGTTCTTCAACTAATGGAGCTTCTCCTTCCCAATTTTCGACTGGAGGTGGAGAAGATGTTAACCATTCAGGTGTAAGAGCATTCCAAGGATTATCGCCAGCATCTTTCCCATTTCTCACGCTAAGGAATACATTGATTAAAAAAGGAATTGTACTTATAGCCATCAAAAGAGCCCCAAGACTACTAATTTGATTAACGAATTGGAATTGAGGATCATATTCTGCAACTCTTCTCGGCATTCCATTTAAACCAAGCCAATGTTGAGGAGCAAAGCACAAGTTAAATCCAATAAAGGTAATGATAAAATGTAGAATTCCTAATTTTTCATTGAGCATTTTTCCAGTTACTTTGGGGAACCAATGATAGATTGAAGAGAAAATAATAAAAACAGTCCCTCCATAAACTATGTAATGAAAATGGGCTACAACGAAATAGGTATCATGAACGTGAATATCGAAAGGTACCTGTGCTAAAGCAACTCCTGTAATACCTCCAAAAACAAAATTTATAATAAATCCGCAAGAGAATAACATTGCACTGTTAATGGAAATTTTTCCTCCCCATAATGTTGCAACCCAATTGAAAAATTTTATCCCTGTGGGAACGGCAATAAATGCTGTAGCGATAGTAAAGAACAATCTCATCCAAGGGGGCGTTCCACTAGTAAACATGTGATGAGCCCAAACAACTAAACCTAAAACAACAATCCCCATTATTGAAAAAACCATTGTTGTATATCCAAAAAGTGGTTTTCTAGCATGTACAGGAAGTATTTCGCTTACTAAACCAAAGGCAGGAAGTACCATAATGTATACAGCTGGATGAGAATAAAACCAAAATAAATGTTGATAAACAACGACATTACCCCCTAAAACAGGGTTAAAAAAACCTGTTTTAGCAATGATATCGAAGCTAAGTAGAATTAAAGTACCTGCTAAAACAGGAGTTGATAAAACAACTAATAGACTTGTTCCAAGCATTGCCCAACAATACATTGGCAATTGCATAAGTTTTAATCCTGGCCTTCTTAATTTAATAATGGTCGCAATAAAGTTTATTCCGCCAAATATAGAACTGCCTCCAAGTAATAGAACGCTCAGAATCCAAATAATTTGTCCCGATTGAGGAGTAGTTATGCTCAAAGGTGGATAAGCAGTCCATCCAGACTGAGCAGCACCCTCAACAAAATAACTTGCTACCAGCATCAAACCTGAAGGAGGAATTAACCAAAAAGCTACGGCATTTAATCTTGGGAATGCCATATCTCTTGCACCTACATAAAATGGAATTAAATAATTTCCAAAAGCACCGTTAACTACAGGCACTATCCAAAGGAATATCATTATTGTTCCATGTAAAGTTAAAACTTGGTTATAAACATCTCTTGGCATAAAGTCAGACATTGGACTGGCTAGTTCAATTCTTATAGCGCTCGCTAAGGTTCCTCCTATTAAATAGAAAAGAAAACCGCAAACTAAGTATTGTATTCCAATTACTTTATGATCAAGACTAAAACTAAAGTATCTAAGCCAGCCTTTTGGTTGAAGGCTTTCATTATTAGTTTTTTGTGGATCAATTGATATTGTCATAAATTTACCTCTGGTTTTTTATTTTTGTTAAACCATTCGTTGTAATCAGAATCTTCTTCAACAATTATGGAGGCTCTCATCCCTCCATGATATGGGCCACATAATTCTGCGCAAATTATCGGATATTTTCCTACTTTTGTAGGAGTGAAATTTAGAATAGTAGGTTGCCCGGGAATAATATCCTGTTTAATTCTGAACTCTGGCACCCAAAAAGCATGAATGACATCTTTGGATTCCATTTTCATTGATACTTTTTGATCAACAGGAACGTGTAGTTCTCCTGATATGAAATTGCCCTCGGGATAATTGAATAGAAATGCAAATTGCATAGCTGAAACTTCAATTGATAAATTATCTATTGCTATTTCATTATCAGAATTTTGACTTATTCCAGCCCATATTTTTTCAGTGTTAGAACTCATCATTTCGTGGTTATGATTCAATTCTTTCATTCCTCCCATTCGATCGTAGATGTTGTAGCTATATAAACCTATTAACAATACAATTATTGAAGGAATAATTGTCCATACAATTTCTAAGCTTAAATTTCCCTCTAAAGCTATACCATCGCCTATCTGATCATTTCTTTTCCTAAACTTAAATAAGCTGTAAGTAACTGCTATTGTCATTCCTATAAAAATAATCAATCCAATGATGAAAAGAATTTTAAAAAGTTCATCGTAAATTGGTGCATTAATACTTGCTTCCGCTGGGAGTAAATTTACATTAAAACCAATCCAAAAAGATATAGCAAAAACGAATGAAATAATTAGTATTAAATAAATGTTTTTATTTAACAATTGATCTCTAAAAATTTATATTTATACTCTCAAGATATTCAATTTTTTTAATCCTGCATCCTTTGTTAAAAGAAAAACATTTAAATTCACAACTTCTTAAGATTTATGAAATAAAAGGCGTATTATTAATAACTTTTTAGAGTTAATTGTCAGGAAAAAAAGATGAAATTAGTAAATTATTTCTTAAATTTAACATATTAATTTTTAATTAATGTTTGGTTTTTGAATCTAATTTATTATGCAAAATAATAGGTTTTATACATTTGCTTAATAACCAATTATATAAATCAAAATATCTGACAATTTTTAAAACGTTGGGAAGTCATAGTGTACTTGCACTTATCGCACTAATCGTGATTGGAGGTGCTACGAGAGTAATGGAGGCGGGACTTGCCTGCCCAGATTGGCCATTATGTTATGGGTCTTTTTTGCCATTTAATCATATGAACCTAAGAGTATTTTTAGAGTGGTTTCACCGTCTAGATGCTTTTCTGGTTGGAATATTAATTCTTTTTAAATTTGCCCTTTCTATTATTTGGAAAAATGAAATTCCAAATTGGTTACCTAAAACTTATTCATTACTTCTTTTTCTAGTTATTGTCCAAGGATCTTTTGGAGCTTTAACAGTAATAAACCTGCTTGATTCATATACTGTTACTGGCCATCTTTTAATAGCTTTTCTACTTCTCATCACAACAATTTCAATAAATCAAAATTTGGAAAATGACGAAATAGAAGAGCCATTAATTTGGTGGAGATTATTATTATTTGTTCCTCTTTTACTTACTCTTATTCAATCTTTTATTGGAGTAAGGCTTTCATCAACATGGTCAACACATATTTGCTTATCTTTTAATAAACAATGCCTAATTCTAAATACTCATAAATTATTTGCTTTTCCAATTGCTTTTTCAATTCTATTGATTATTGCTACTGCAATTTATAAGAGAAGTTTGCTTAATGAAAATTGGAAATATCTTTCAGCACTTATTTTTCTCTTGTTTTCCCAAATTACTTTGGGTGTTTTAAGTCTTAAAACAAATTTGAATGAACCTATTTTTATTATCGGTCATCAACTTAACGCCTCTTTATTTATTGCGATATTAACAACATTAATTTTTAGAAATCCTTTTACCAAAAAAGGTTCAAATCACTCCCTTAATCCCCAAACGTTAGGTATCAACTAATGAACAGTAGTAACTTAGAAAAATTGAACTATCAATCTTCAATTAGGGATGAAGTTGTGCCTTCAAGAAAAAGATTTACTTTGCCTCCTTGGCTTGAAGTGGCAAAACCTAGATTAATCCCACTTTTACTGGCCACAACTTTGGGAGGAATGGCTTTAACAGAGGAATGGCCTTTGTCTTCACCGAAACTTATCTGTACTTTAGGAGGCGGAGCTTTGGCCGCGGCAGCAGCAGGAGCTCTTAATTGCTTGTGGGAAATGGAATTAGATAAGAGGATGACACGAACTAGCAAAAGAGCCTTGCCATCTGGAAAGTTGTCATCTGAGACTGTATTTTTAGCCGCCGTATCATGTACTTTGGCAGCTTTGATGCTTTTAGTAAGTGGTGTAAATTATTTGGCTGCGGGTTTAACTCTTCTTGGTTTATTTAGCTACGTAATTTTATATACGGTTATTTTGAAACCTCGTACAACAAAAAACATTGTTTTCGGAGGAGTTGCTGGTGCGATACCACCATTAGTTGGAGCATCTGCTGCCACAGGGCATGTAGGTCTTAGTGGTTGGTGGTTGTTTGGTTTAGTAATGTTATGGACTCCAGCTCATTTTTGGGCACTTGCAATTTTATTGAAGGATGATTACGCATCTGTTGGTATTCCTATGCTCCCTTCTGTTAAAGGATCTGTTTTTACTGCTAAAGCGATTTGTCGTTACGGATGGGCAACAGTTTTAATGAGTATTATGGGAGTCTTTGCTTTACCTGAAGGGGGACTCTTATACGGAATTATGTTATTGCCATTTAATGGAAGACTTTTGCAATTAATAAACGAATTAAAGAAATCTCCTGATGATCTTTCAAGAGCAAAGTCTCTTTTTAGGTGGTCTATTCTTTATATGTTTGGTATTTGTCTTTTGTTATTAATTTCAAGAACTGAACTATCCGTACAATTTGAGCAGCAATCAATGCAAATATTTTTCTCCATAGTATCTCTGCTTAGTAATTAAATTAGTTGTAAAATGTTCTTTAAGTGAAAATCAAGTTTGATGAATTATATAAAAGTTAAAGGGCTCTCAAAATCTTATTCAGATATCAAGGCATTAAAAAATTTATCGATGGAAATTGAAGCTGGAGCATTATTCGGAATACTAGGTCCAAATGGTGCTGGCAAATCAACACTAATAAAAATACTCGCTACTTTAATAGAGCCTGATAGTGGAGAAGTTTTTATAAATAATATTAATCTGATGAAAAATTCAAGGAAAATTAGAGAATTAATTGGTTATGTTGCCCAAGACATTGCACTTGATAAAATATTAACTGGACGAGAACTTTTGGATTTTCAATCAGATTTATATCACATCAACAAAAATAAAAAATTTGAAAGGATAAATAAATTAATAGATCAATTAGAAATGAATGATTGGATTGATCGTAAGTGCGGAACTTATTCAGGGGGAATGAAACGAAGAATAGATCTGGCAGCTGGACTTTTACATTTGCCCCAAGTATTAATTTTGGATGAACCTACAGTTGGTTTAGATATTGAAAGTAGAAATATTATATGGCAACTTTTGAAAGATTTGAGAAATAATGGAATGACCATTATTTTAAGTAGTCACTATCTTGATGAAATAGATAAATTGGCAGACAGATTAGTGATAATTGATGATGGAAGAGTTATAGCAGAAGGGACTCCTGCAGAGCTCAAAAATAAATTAGGAGGAGATAGAGTAACTTTGAAAGTGAGAGAATTTAGTAATCAGGAAGAAGCAAAAAATATATGTCAAATTTTATCTTCAATAGATGGAATTAGTCAGATTATTATAAATGAAGCTCAAGGTTTCTCGATAAATTTTGTAGCAGATAAGGAAAAAGATTTACTTACGAAGCTAAAAGTGGAATTGGCCTTCTCAAAGTTTGAAATTTTTTCTCTTACCCAAAGTCAGCCAAGCTTGGATGATGTATATCTTCAGGCAACCGGGAAAACATTATTGGATGCTGAAATTTCTATGGCAGGGAAAAGAGACCTAAAAAAAGAATCAAAGCAATCCATGCGATAAAAAAACTTTTGGTTAATTAACTATAATGAATACTAATTACTGCTAATTATGGAATTACAACAGTATAATTTATTTTTTTTATATCAAGAAACATTTGCCTTAACAAAGAGATTATTTATTCAATTAAAAAGAAGACCATCAACTCTATTAGCTGGAATATTGCAACCCATAATTTGGCTTTTTTTATTTGGGGCTTTATTCTCTAAAGCTCCTGAAGGTTTTTTACCAGGAGTTGATTCTTATGGGAATTTTTTAGGAGCAGGACTTATTGTTTTTACTGCTTTTAGCGGAGCTCTAAACTCTGGTCTTCCTTTAATGTTTGATAGAGAGTTTGGATTTCTTAATAGATTACTTGTGGCTCCTTTAACTAGTAGATTATCCATAGTTTTATCTTCTTTTTTTTACATAACAATCTTGAGCTTTGTTCAGAGTATTGTAATAATGTTTGTTTCATACATTTTGGGTTATGGATGGCCCAACTTATATGGTTTAGGAATTGTATTTACAACACTAATTTTATTAGTTCTTTTTGTGACATCAATAAGTTTATGTTTAGCGTTTGTTTTGCCGGGACATATTGAATTAATAGCTCTTATATTCGTAATAAATTTACCTCTTCTCTTTGCAAGTACTGCTTTGGCTCCAATCTCTTTTATGCCAAATTGGCTGGGATGGTTAGCTTCATTAAATCCGTTAACTTTTGCTATTGAACCAATTAGGACTGCCTATACACAAACTATGGATTTAGAATTAGTGGCTTTACATGCCCCATATGGTGATTTAACTTGTAAGAGTTGTATCTCAATTTTATTTTCGTTGACAGTTTTTTCCTTGATTATTATAAGGCCTCTGTTAAATAGAAAGTTAAATTAGAAATTTTATGCTTTTAAAAAATCATTTAATAGAAGTTTTTAAACAAGCCTCTTTGGAAAATAATTTTTTGCTTAAAGAAAATGTTGTTCTTAAGTGGGTCCATAGATTTGGGATTGATTCATTAAATGATTTATTAATTCATAGTTCACTACAAAAAGAAAATCAGCGTGAAGAAGAAAATCAAGAACAGATATCCTTAATTGATGAAGTACATGAAGAAAATCAAGAAAAGATATCCTTAATTGATGAAGTACATGAAGAAAATCAAGAACAAATTAAACTAGAGCCATCAAAAAATTTTGAAAATAT
>QCDN01000013.1 GCA_003280885.1 Prochlorococcus sp. AG-355-J04
AGAATTGTTATGAGTGGAAATTGAATACTATTATATTTAGCAAATATAAGTAGTAATAATATTGAGCTGGAGAATAATATTCGATCAAACTTTAATCTTTTTTTTAGTAGAACTAATGAGAATGAAAAAATTATTCCTGCAATAATAGGCGGATTAAAATAAATTAAATCTGTTAAGAATTTTGATCCAGAACCAATTTGCCAAAAAAAACTAAGAGCTAATACCGAAATGAATCCTGGGATAATGAAACTTATACCTGATATCAATCCACCAAGATAACCATTTATTTTAAGACCTATATATATTGCCAATTGAGTAGATATTGGTCCTGGAAGTATTTGACATAATCCAATACCTTTTTCAAAAGATTGAGTTGATATCAATTTTTTATTATTTATAAGTTCATCTTCGAATAAGGAAATATGAGCATAGGGTCCTCCAAAACTTAAGATACCAATTTTTAGGAAAGTTTTTGCAAGTTCAATTAAGGATATTTTTGCCATTAAAATATTCTAATTCCTAAAAATTAGTCTTTATGGAGCTGATAAGCTTTGTTTGATTGTTGGTAATTTAAGACTCGAAATCCAAGATAAGAATATTAGAAGTGATGAAAAATAAAGACAATATTGAAGACCAATACTCGGATTTCTCCCAATCATAAATAGTAAGCCAGATAGTAATGTTCCAACTAGTCTTCCAGCAGCATTTGCCATGTAATAGAAGCCAACATTTAAACTGACTTTTTCATTATCAGAGTAGGCCAAAATCATATAAGAATGTGTAGAGGAATTCATTGCAAAAACAAATCCAAAAATAGTAAGGCCTAAAATTATTGCTATTGATGGGGAACTTTCTCTCCATAATGCGACTCCTATCAAAGATGGTATGACCATTAATACGGCACTCCAAAATCGGATAGCTTTACGATCTGGACTTTCTTTCTGGCCCCATATCTTTCTAATTGCTGGAGCAGAAGCCTGAACAATTCCATAACCTATTACCCAGGCCCCAAGAAATAATCCTATTTCCATGTAGTCCCAACCAAATGCCATATCTAGGAATACTGGAAGAGCTACAACAAACCAAACATCTCTTGCTCCAAAAAGAAAGAATCTTGCTGCAGAAAGAATATTTATTGCATTTGATTTTGAAAAAAGATCATTAAAAGCTGGTTTGGTTTTCATCTTGCCAATTTCTCCAGGTAAAATTAATGTCAATAAAAAGGCTAAGCAGAGTCCAAAACCCATAATTTCTACAGCATTATTGAATCCAAATAACTTATATAAAAGTCCACCTAAGAAAAAACCAACTCCCTTAAGAGCATTTTTAGATCCAGTTAAAATAGCAACCCATTTAAAAAGTTGTTTTTGGCCAGTATCATTGCCATCATTTGTCTCTGGGACTACTGTCTTAACAGCACTTTTAGCACTCATTTTGTTTAAATCTTTTGCTATCCCACTAACTGCTTGAGCAACCATAACGTATGTGACACTAAAAATTACTGGCCAATCTTCCTTAACTGGAATAAGCATAAAAAGAGCGATGATTTGCAGGATAGTCCCAATCCATAAAGTAAGCCTTAATCCATATCTTGCTCCTATCCAGCCACCATAAAGATTAGTAATTATTCCAAAAAACTCATAAAAAAGGAAAAGTAAAGCAATTTGTAGAGTTGTGTAACCTAGCTCATGAAAGTGACCAACAACTAATAATCTTAATGCGCCGTCAGTAAGCGTGAACGCCCAATAGTTTGCTGTTACAACACTATATTGTTGAATATTAGATAACTTCATAAAGACATAAATTAAATCTCTTTTTTGATTACATATTCAGTAAGATCTGCAAGTCTGCAGCTGTATCCCCACTCGTTGTCATACCAAGCGTATATCTTTAATAAATTTGAATTAACAACCATCGTTGATAAACTATCAACTATTGAACTTCTAGAGTCATTTACATAATCTGCAGAAACTAAAGGTCTTTCTTCGTAGCCAAGAATTCCTTTTAAATAAGTTTCTGAAGCTTCCTTTAGTGCCATATTCACTTGTTCAGTTGTCACTTCTTTATTTAATTCAAAAACTGCATCTGTTAAAGAACCATTAAGTAGAGGAACTCTTACTGCATGTCCATTTAATTTTCCTTTTAATTCTGGAAAGATCTCAGCGATAGCTTTAGCAGATCCAGTGGTAGTAGGTATTAAACTTTGCATACATCCTCTTGCTCTCCTCAGATCACTTTTATAAAAATCTACAGGAACTTGAGTGTTCGTTACATCGTGAATAGTTGTAATAGCACCGTGTTTAATAGAAAAATTTTCATTAATTACCTTTACTATCGGAGCTAAACAATTTGTAGTGCAGGATGCTGCAGTTACTAATTTATGTTTGGTAGGGTCATAAAGACTTTGATTTATACCGTAAACAATATTCAGTGATTCAGCTTCTGCAACAATTCCTTTGACTGGACAAGCTACTATTACTCTTTTCATCCCAAGAGTATCAAAATAGGGATTTAGTTTGTCTGGCTTTTTATTCTTTCCTGTACATTCCAAAATAATATCTACAGAAGATTTTTCCCAAGGAACATCAAGGTAATTTTTAAAAGATGTGTAGGTTAATTTCTTTCCATCAATTATTATTTCTTCTTCTTTAACCTTTATATCTTTCACCCATCTACCATGGACTGAATCGAATTCGAGTAAATGCGCAGCAGCATTCGAATCTCCTGCTATCTCATTTATATGAGTTATTTCTATATCAGCTCTATCCCATAATGCTCTGAAAACTAATCTGCCAATTCTTCCAAAACCATTAATTCCAATTTTCATCACTGTTGAAATTTTCTATATTAATCATACATCAAAATATTTTGATGCATCAAGTTGTTTTGATTAATGAAATCTTTTTTATTTAAGCTATATTTAAAAGAATTTAATGTCCTCAAAAGTGTTAAAAGAGATTAGCAAAGTAAAAAAAGAAAATATATCTAAGTTTATGGTTTCATTTTCTGATCCTTTTAGGCTAGAAATAATTGATCTAATGATGGATGGAGAAGTTTGTGTTTGCGATATTATGAAATTAACTAAATTGTCTCAATCAAGAATTTCATATCACATAAAAATTCTGAAGGAAGCTGGTCTTATCTCAGATAGGCAAGAAGGTAGATGGGTGTATTACAGCCTAAATAAAGAATCTCTCTTTTTGATCAAGGAATGGATAACTTCTTTGACAGATTATTCCTCAAATAGAAAACGTTGTTGTGAATAAATTATATTTTAGATTTTATTAGTTAACTTCTGATTCCCTGTCATAAGTCATTCCTGATTGTTCCATCCACTCAGCTTTAGTTTTGCAATTTTGTTTGTGATTAAAGATGTGAAAACCTTCTATAATAATCATTATTGATAGAAGCAAAACAGGAATAAAATATACAGGGGAAGATATTACTTCTTTATATTTGATTTGAGCAATAAATTCCCTGTATTTAAACATTCCCTCAGTTTCTATTCCATAAATAATATTCACCTATGGTTAAGTAAAGTTAAAGAAAAAATTTTTGAAGAAATTAATTTAAGGATGTTAACTTTTCATGACTTTCTTATACCTTTAACCCCTCTTAAAGTCTTTTCCAATATTTAGTAGTACATTTATAGAAATATTCTTTTTTTAATGGAAGAGAAATTAACTCTTTTCAAGAATCGTAAAAGATTCGGAATTGAAAAAAATATAGATTTAATCTTTAAAAATACAACCCTAGCCTTGTCTAGTCTTGTTGCAATAGTACTTTTTGGAATTATTTTAGTAGTCTTTTTTCAGTCATTTGAATCATTTTCAAGGTATGGCTTAAATTTTCTAGTAACTTCTGAATGGAATCCAGTAAAAGATGAATATGGAGCTTTTACAGCAATATATGGGACATTAGTTACTTCTCTTCTTTCATTATTGATTACTATCCCTTTAGGTGTTGGAACTGCGATATTTATTACAGAGGATTTTGTTCCGAAATTTGTCAGAGAAATAGTAGGTTCATTTGTTGAATTACTAGCAGCTATACCATCTGTCGTATTGGGATTATGGGCGATATTTGTTATGGAACCTTTCTTTAGAGAGTTTTTTGTTTTTTTACATAAATTCTTTGGTTGGATTCCTTTATTTAGTTCGGAGCCTGCAGGTCGGAATTCACTTTTAGCGATAATAATTTTAGTGGTAATGCTTTTACCAATAGTGACCTCGATAGCTAGAGATAGTCTGAATCAAGTTCCCAAAAAGCTTAGAAATGCTTCCTATGGAATTGGTGCAAGTAGATGGAAAACTATATTTTCGGTAATTTTGCCTGCGGCATTATCAGGAATTATGGCAGGTGTTCTATTGGCGTTAGGCAGGGCAATGGGTGAAACCATGGCTGTCACGATGATTATTGGAAATTCTAATGTATTTAGTTGGTCACTATTATCTCCTGGATATACCATCTCTTCTATGCTTGCAAACCAGTTTGGTGAAGCCGATGGAAGTCAGGTCTCATCACTTTTTTATGCGGCTTTTGTACTAATGATCCTATCTTTAGTGGTTAATATCTTTGCTCAATGGCTAGTTAAGAAATTTAGTCTCAAATATTAGATGATTATGAATTCTCTTTATTACCAGAAAAAACTATCACGAAATGTAGGAGATAAATTCTTTACTTCTTTATCAGTTTTTTGTGCACTCATTGCAATTCTTCCTTTGATTTTTGTGGTTACATATATTCTTATTAAAGGGGGAGCTCAAATCACACCAGAATTATTTACTTTAGAACCAAATCCTCCTGGAGATGATTTAGATGCGGGAGGAATTAATCCTGCATTAATTGGGACACTAGTTATTACAACTATTGCTTCAATTATTTCCATACCAGTAGGTGTTGGCGGTGGCATATATCTAGCTGAATATTCAAACGGAGGACCTTTTTCAAAATTTATTAGATTCGGAGTTAATGTTTTAGCTGGTGTTCCTTCAATAATTGCCGGTGTATTTATTTATGCCTTAATCGTTTCAACAAAAATTTTATTTGGCAGTATGTACAGTGGTTTTGCAGGAGGTATGGCTCTTTCAATATTGATGTTGCCTACAGTTATAAAAACTACTGATGAAGGTTTAAAGTTAGTACCAAATGAATTAAGGTATGCTTCTCTAGGCATAGGAGCAAGTATGTATACAACAATATTAAAAATAACTTTACCCACAGCATTTAGATCTATTGCTACTGGGGTTGTGCTTGGAATCGCAAGGGCTGCAGGCGAAACAGCACCTTTGATATTTACTGCTTTATTTTCTTACTACTACATAGTAGGTTTTGAAGATTTGTTTTACGAGATGGGCTCATTAGCTGTTTTGATATATAATTTTGCCCTTGAACCTTATGATGCACAGAATAAACTAGCCTGGGCGGCTTCCTTTATTCTTGTCATATCAATACTAACAGTTAATATTTTTTCAAGGATATTTGCCGTTTTTACTGAGAAAACTAAGAGGGTATGAAATGATTAAAAACACTAAAAACTCGCAAAAGGAAAACATTTTATCTCTTGAGGATGTTTCTATTAGTTATGGCACTTTTGAAGCGGTAAAAAATGTTTTTTTAAATTTTAAAGCAGGAGATATAACTTCACTCATTGGCCCTTCTGGTTGTGGTAAATCAACCGTTCTTAGAGCTTTGAATAGAATGAACGATTTAATCCCTAATTGTTCGTTAAAAGGGACAGTCCTCTTTGATGGAACTAATATCTATGACAAAAGAGTAGATCCAGTTGAAGTTAGAAGAAGAATCGGAATGGTTTTTCAGCAACCTAATCCTTTTCCAAAATCTATCTACGAAAATATTGCATTCGGAGCAAGAATCAATGGCTTTACGGGAGATATGGATGAATTAGTGGAAAGTTCCTTGAGAAAAGCTGCTGTATGGAGTGAATGTAAGGATAAATTAAATGATAGTGGTTACTCTTTATCTGGTGGACAACAACAGAGATTATGTATTGCTCGAACCATCGCAATTGAGCCTGAAATAATTCTCATGGATGAGCCATGCTCAGCTTTAGATCCAATCTCTACTTTGAAAATAGAAGAGACGATGCACGAACTTAAGAAGAATTACACAATAATAATCGTTACCCATAATATGCAGCAGGCATTAAGAGTCAGTGATATGACTGCTTTCTTTAATGCAGTTGAATACGAAGATGGTGATGGAGGGAAAGTCGGCTATCTTGCCGAATTTGATTCTACTAAGAAAATTTTTAACTCTCCAAAAGAAAAAACCACTCAGGAATATATATCAGGTAAATTTGGTTAATTTGGTTAATTTATAATTTTGCCTTTAAAAGAATAATTTTTACTTTTTAAGAAAGCTTAGGGGTAGACAAACAGTATAAATACCTATATAGTTATCTCGAATTAGTAAATCTATCTTTGAAAAACTACCCTTTTCTACCTTTCTTGATTTTTGCAGGGGCTCTCATAACAACTGCAACAATAGGATTACCTGTATTTACTTCTTAATTTAAAAGTTTTTTGTAGAGGGTAATCTTATGATTTCAATAATACATAAAGAATTAATTGGAAGTCCTCATAAAACCTTAATAAAGGGAAATTTATTTGACTTTATAAAAAAAAGAGAGAATATGAATTTGTGTGGGAGTGAAAAATCTGTATTAAAACCATTTTTAAAAGTGGTTAATTTCTAATTTATTTATCATGGATAAAACTAAAGAACAGTTAGAAAAATTAAGAGAAGTGGCAGAAGCATCTCTTACAAAAACGGATGAACTTCAAAAAGTTCTTGCTCAAATCGAAGCTTTAATGTCTAGAGAAGAATCACAAACATTATCAAAGAAGAAGTAATTATTTAAAAAATAATTTTAGGTTTTGTACTTTTAATTACACCTCTACAAATCCATTGTAGTTATTAATTGGTTATGCAGAACCCGTTCCAAAGTTTTCTGTTAGGTCTCGAGGTCTTACCTTCTTTAAGTAAAAGACCTCTTTAATTTTTTGTTTTTATTATATTTTTATAACCTGCTTATTTAGTTTATTACTTTATAGATTTCTTTCAAACAGACATTTACATCGAAAGATTCAGTATTTACAACTTCTAATCCTGTTTTTTCTGTAACTTCAACAGTGGCATTGCATTCGTCTTGTTTAAGAGCCATGTAACTTGGTTTTTTGTCTTTTTTGCCTAATTCAACACTTGAATCAGTATCTTCCTTATATTGCTCCATTACTAGTGTAAGTGCCTCTATCTCTACGGAAAAGTTATCATTAGCTTTTCCGTCAAATGGGATGACAAGAACTGGAAATAAAATCAAGGCTATTAATTTTTTCACTTCTATAAAATGTGTTTATTTTTTTTATAACGTGGATTGTCTACTAAAGAAAGGGTCATTAGCTGTTTAAAAATTTTTTATTATATATTGCCACTAGCAGAAAAAAGATTAATAGAAACTTAGTAATTGATTAAAAAAATAAACGAGACTTTAAAGTATAAATTGGTATATCTAAATGAAAAATTTAAGTCACTTCACAAGGATTTTTCTTAAGATTTTATTTCGATAATTTCTTCTTCAGAAACAATTGCCCATTTTTTAAATGACTTTTTGCAGGGATATCCGCCTGTTAAGTCTCCAAATGCAGGAATATATAAAACATTTTTATTTATATCCATTGCAAAGCACCTAAATGATAATTTATCTCCATTGTTTTTTATATAGATTTTTGGATGATAATGTCCACAAATATTCAAGGTATTTTTGTTTTCTGATTTAACTGGCTCATGACTAAAAGTAATATTTTTAGTTTTTCTAATATCAAAAATTTTTATATTTTTAATATCACAACCTACATCGTGATTACCGAGGATGAGTTCAACATTAGTTTTTAGTAGTTCAGGAAGATCCTCAACTTTTTTTTGAAGAGTTTTATCTATTGAATATTTGCTGTGGAATAAATCTCCCAATATTATTAACTTTTCAGGACTATATTTTTTTACTATTTTTATTATTCTTGCAAAATTGTTTTTATCTGAATTATTAGTAAGAGGTATACCATTTTGCTGAAAATACTCAGCTTTCCCAAGATGAATATCGCATATTAACAACTCTTTTGTTTCTGGTAGAAATAATGCTCTTGAAGGAAGCATCTCTAACGATGTATCTTCCCAGCAAAATTTAAAAGAACTTTTTTTCATTTAATCACTATATTTTTTTATAAGTTTTTCTACTCTTTTTTCTATTGGTTCATTGCTTAAAGTATTTTTAAGTCTTTCAACTAATAAAGGGAAAGCAAAAGGTGTTGGAGTTTTTATCTCGTTTAATATAATTTTTAAATTTTTTAATCTTTCTAATGATCTAGATATTCTTTTGTTTTCTAATTGATATTCTTTAACTTCTTGATGCGATTGTTTTATCAAAAGATGGTCTTCTTCATATTTAGTAAAGACATCGTAGAAAAGACTTGAACTTATTTGAAGTTGAGAGGAGGTTTTTGTTTTGATTGGATTATTTTGATTTACAAGTCCACTTATTTGGGCAATATTTTTAAATCTACGTTTTGTTAATTCTGAAAAATTAATTGCATTTTCTAGATCTTCTTCTAATTTTTTGTTATTCAAAAAGTAATCAGCTTCTTTTTTTATTATGGAAAAATCATAATCTTCTGCGGTGGTTAAACTGAATCCAAAATCATTAGCAGTAATACTAAATGTAGATTGTTTTAATTTTGCCAATCTCAAAGCCCATAAAAATGCAATTCCTTCATTTACAAATTTGCCATCAAGTGTAAAAACAAAAAGATTTGATAAATCTTTGGTTTTATATATTTCTATGAGGAATTCATCTTTCTTTGGAATATTTGAAAGAATTTTTTGTTTCTTCAATATTGGTCGTAATGAATTGAGTTCAGGATTTAAGTAATCATAATTTTCTAGCTCGTTGCATATATCTATTTCATTTCTCAAACTCTCACAAAGTAGATCAGAAATTGCCATTTGACCTCCAACCCATGCAGGAATTAGAGAACTTTTTTTTGTTGATTTTTTAACGTATAAAATCATATCTCTTATTCTTACAAATTTAAGCATTTTACCGGCAAAGTAAAATGTATCTCCAGGATTTAATTTTGAAGCAAAATTCTCCTCTAAATTACCTAAAGATTTACCTTTCATATATTTGACATTCACAAATTTGTCACTTGTAATTGTCCCAATATTGAACTTATGAATTCTTATTAAAGATTTGTCTTTTACAAAATATTTAAAGTTTTCATTATTATTTTGTGATTCTTCTTTAACTATCTTTTTATATTTTGGGTATGCTTTAAGACATTTTCCTCCATATTCTAAAAAGTCAAGACACCAATTCCAATCTTGATCTTTTAAGTTTCTATAACTCCAGCAATTTTTAATTCTTTCTTTCTCAATTTTCGGATCAAAGCCATTTCCACATGCCAAACTTATTAGATGTTGTAGAAGCACATCATAAGATAATTCAGGAAGTCTAATTTCCTCAGATATACCACTTTTTATTATTCTTCTCATTGCACTAATCTCTAATAACTCTAAAGAATTAGTAGGCATAAAAATTATTTTTGATTTTCCACCTGGTCTATGAGCACTTCTTCCCGCTCTTTGTATAAGTCTAGCTAAATTCTTTGCACTACCAATTTGAACTATTTGATCTACAGGTTGGAAGTCAACTCCCAAATCTAACGAGCTGGTGCAGACTACCCATTTTATTAATCCGTCTTTAACCCCTTCTTCAACTTTTTTTCTATCTTCTTTATCCAGGGAGCCGTGATGAAGTGCAATTTTGTCTTCCATCTCTGGGAGAAAAAATTTAAGACATTGATACCATCTTTCAGATTGATTTCTCGTATTGGTGAATAATAAGGTGCTTTTATTTTTATCTAGGATTTTTAATAGTGAACAATGACTTCTAATCCCAAGATGCCCACTCCATGGAAAGGTAGTTTCCTCCTCTGGTAAAACACTTATAATTTCGATCTCTTTTTGAATATTTGTACTTATAATTTTAGGTTTAATAGCGCTCATCCCAACTATTGCTCTTGCTGCTTCTTCAATATTTCCAATAGTTGCAGACATTGCCCAAATTTGCAAATTTTTTATATTACCTCTTAGCCAACTTAAAGATAACTCGCACTGGTTTCCTCTTTTACTTCCCATCAATTCATGCCATTCATCAATAATTATTGATGACAACTCCTTGAAAAGATTATTAGATTCTTTATTAGAAAGTAAAAGAGATAAAGACTCTGGAGTGGTAATAAGAATATTAGGTGGTTTAGCTAGTTGCTTTTTCTTTTCATATGGGGTTGTATCCCCGTTCCTAATTGCAACAGTGATTTCTTTATTAAAATGCAAAGCTGCTAATTGTATGGAATTTTTTAGATCTCTACTTAGTGCTTTTAAAGGGGTTATTAATAATATATTCACACTTTTATTATTTTTGGGATCTTCTATCTTTGAAAGAGGTCCCATTAATGCAGCATAAGTTTTGCCACATCCAGTAGGAACTTGTATTATTCCACTCTCTCCATTAAAAAATGCTTCCCAAGATTCGATCTGATAGGGTAGTGGCTCCCATCCATTTGTGGAGAAAAACTGTTTAATTTTAGAAATTAAATTATTTTGCTTATTATTCTTCGTAATATTTTTCATGATATTTTTTTCATTAGTTCATAAGCATTCTCAAGGCTATCTGCATCATTAATTTTTTTATCTTTTCTCCATTTTGTTATTCTTGGAAATCGTACTGCTATGCCTGACTTATGACGTTTAGAAATTTGTATTTTCTCAAAAGATATTTCGAATACCATTTCTGGTTTTAACGATCGAACAGGACCAAATTTTTCTATTGTATTTTTTCTTATCCATTTATCTAGCTCTTTAATCTCAATATTTGTTAAACCAGAATATGCACTTGCAAATTTAATTAATTCTTTGTCTTTCCATAATGCAAAACTGTAATCTGTATACAGACCAGCTCTTCTACCGCTACCGCCCTTAGCGTAAATTAGAACAGCATCCAGTTGCATAGGATCAACTTTATATTTCCACCAAATACCTTTTTTTCTGCCAGAGGAGTATATAGAAGTCTTTTTCTTAATTATTAATCCTTCAGTATTATTTTCTCGAGATTTTTCTTTAAAAGTTAAAGCATCAGGCCAATCTTTAGGAAAGATTAAATCACATATTTTGAAAATATCAGTGATATTATTCTCAGTTTTATTTTGCCATTTTGAAAAATATTTTTCTAACTCAATTCTTCTATTTTCTAATTTAATTTCTCTTATATCTTTCCCATTAATCTCTAAAAGATCATAAGCAATAAAAATAATTGGATATTTTATTTGGATTGATCTAGTAGGAGACTTTCTATTTATTCTTTTTTGAAGTAAAGAAAAATCAAAGGCAATTTGCTCTTTAAAATTCCAAACTAATAATTCCCCATCAAGAACAAAATCATCTTTTATATGTGACATTTTCTCTACTAATTCTGGGAAAGATTCATTTACTAATTCTTGCCCTCTTGTCCATAGGGAAACATTGCCTGATCTTTTAATTAATTGCATCCTTATACCGTCGTATTTCCATTCAAATTGAAAATCATTTATTGAATTTTTGAAGATTTTATCTTCAATAGTATTTGCTAGAAGAAATGGAAATGGTTTGGAATTTAACTCTTGAAGATTGATATTCTTGTTAATTAAAAATTCATATGAATCAATTGAAGGTTTAAAAGCACCCATCAACCTATGAGAAATAATCTCTTCCTCAATATTAATTAGTTTTGATATTGATTTTGTGATTAATCCGATAGAGACTCCTACTCTAAAAGTTCCTGTAAGAATTTTATTAAAAATTAGATGGTTATCTTCAGGTAATGTTTCCCAAAGATTTTTAATTTCTAAATTTTTCTCCTCCTCATTAAGTTTTGATAATGCAGGTATTGTTTCGCTTAGTAATTCATTGAGACTTATATTTGATAATTTCTTTTTTTTTAGAATTAGTTTTATTTTTAAGTAATAGCGTTATTACCTCAGCAGAATCTCCAACTTTTAAATAACATGTATCAATTAACCATTGAGGGTATTCATATATTTGAGAAAAGAGATTTTTTAAATATCTTCCACTAATAAATCTCTTATTACTTTTTCCAGTTAGTAAATATATTGCCCATGAATTATCTATTGGATCATTAGATAAAAAATAATTATTTAAAACTTCAATTTTATTATTTGTACTATTAATTGAATCTAGATCGCCAAATAATTCTGAAAACTTTTTTAAGCTCATATTTGTCTACCGAATAAAAGGACATTTATTGATTCCTTTTCAACTAAATATTTACTTAAGGCTTCACTATCTCCATGATGAAAAAATACGTTTTTTGCTTCAGACTTTTTTACTACTTCCAGAATTCCATCCCAATCCGCATGATCAGAGATTGCGAATCCTTTATCATATCCTGATCTTTTTCTTAGAGCTCTTATTGACATCCATCCACTCGCGAAAGCTGTTTGAATGTTTTTGAAATTTTTTAAATAAGAACCCTTACTTAAAGATGGCGGTAATAATATTAGACTTCCTTTAAGTTCATCTATCTTTTTTTTATTTTCAATTTTTATAGTATCTTTAATATCAATTCCAAGTTCCCTATAACTATTGTTCATTTTGTGAATACTTCCATGGGAATAAATATTGCCTTTAAAATTTGTTTGACTAATTTCGTTTAACAATCTCTGAGCTTTTCCAAGTGAATAGCAGAAAAGTAAAGAAGTTTTTTCTGGTGAATTAGTTATCCATTTTGAAATATCATTTGCTATTTTATTTGATTCATCCCACTTAAATATTGGCAAACCAAAAGTACATTCGCTTATTAAATAATCAGTTTTTACTATTTCATATTGTTTGCAAGTCTCATCTTTTTGAAGCTTAAAGTCTCCTGAAATTAACCATTTTTCTTCAGCAAAAACAAATCTTATTTGACTAGATCCAAGGATGTGTCCTGAAGGATGAAAAGAAATATTGATACCATTTATTTTGAATTCTTCACCATAATCAAAAGTCTTAATTCTGATATTACTTCCAACTCTTTCTTTAAGAAGTATTGCAGTCTCGTTAGTAGAAAAGTATTCTTCACAGCCAAATGTAAAGTGATCAAAATGAGCATGGGTTATTAATGCTTTTTTTACTGGTTTACTTGGATCAATCCAAATATCAGCAAGATCACAATAAAGACCTCCGTCATGATAACTAATTAAATTTTCTTGATTAGTTCTCAAAACTAAATCTATTACAATGAAGTTAATTTAGCGAATTATGCCCATGCTTGTTTTGATAAAGCTATTGCAGAAATTGTTAATAAAGCAATAACTACAAATTTGTTACTCCAATTAATCATAAAAGAACTAATTTTGCTAAGAGAAACTCTATTCGATGAAACAACTTTGTTCTGATTCAGAATGTGATGATTTTTATTATTTTCTAAGTAATATAAATTTTTAATCTCATTTATTAATTTAGATTCGCAATTTGAGAGTTTTTCTACTTGATTTAATAAATCAATATCTTCTGGTCTTAATAAAGAATTCAATTCTTTAATTTGTCTTTTGTTTTTCATAAGAAATTCATTAACTATCTCATCTTTTCCTAACCCCATCTTTATTTTTAAAAGAATGTCGTCTCTTTCCCAAGATTTTTCGAGAGAATTTAAAATTTTGCTTATGCTCATTTTAAGTATTTTTACTTATGATAAATTATTATTTTTTTCTTCTGTGGCTTATTCCTTTAAGTAATTAGATAAAATTATTTTTATTTAAGATTTGCGAATAAGTCTGTTTGTAAAATATTTTATCTTTACCTTTTCTACAATTTTTTTAGAACTACTTTTGCTTTTAACTTTATTTAAATTGATCACTTCATCTGAAACATTTTTGCCCGTTTCAAAATAACTTTTAATTTTTTCTAATTCTTCTTCATTTAATCTTTTTGTAGCACCTTTTGCGTTGATTCCAAGTTTCTTGCAGGCTAATAATATTCTATTACTTTCGACATTAAGATCTTTGGCAATACTGAAAATTGGAGTGTTGATAGACATTATTTTCTTTACTATGTAATTTAATATTTATACTATATTTATAAGTTAGAAATTAAATATATTTTTAACTATTATTAATTTCAAAAACTTTTTTATTAGGCTACTTCATCTTCGAAATTATTTAAATCATTAAACCTTTTCTTCATGGTTGGGTTATTTCTAGTTAATTTCTTTACTGTCAAATCTTGAGATTTGCTGTCAGCAGATAATAGATGTTTTTTCGAAAGAATTAAAGCTTCTTTGGTTTTTTGCAAATGCGTTATTGATTTATCAATTTCTGTAATTGCATCATTAAATCTATCCTGAGCTAGTGAAACATTTTTACCAAATGCATTTTTGAATTGCTCAAGAGTACTTTCAAAATTAGTTATGTCGTAATTCTCGCGTTTCATTAAATTAATTTGTGATTTGTATTTTAAGGTTTCCATAGATGCATTTCTTAGAAGAGAAATAATGGGCAAGAAAAATTGCGGTCTTATGACATACATTTTTGGGAATCTATGAGAAACATCTACTATTCCTGCATTATATAGTTCACTATCTGGTTCTAGAAGCGATACGAGTACAGCATATTCACAAGATTTTTGTCTTCTATCTTTATCTAATTCTTTTAAAAAATCTTCGTTTTTTCTTTTATTAGATCCATTTAAACTTTCATTCTTCATCTCAAACATTATAGATACGACTTCAGTTTTATTTTCATCAAATTCTCTAAATATATAGTCACCTTTACTTCCAAAAGTGGCATCATTATCCTTTTCGAAATATGAGTTTTTAAACGCAGAAGCTCGATTCAGATTAAATTGGGTTTCGCAATGGATTTCTAATGTTTCTCCTACCATCTTTGTAGATAATTTTGATTTCATTTCTCTTAACTCCTGAATAGTCAGGTCCCTTTCACTAATTTTGCTTTTAAACTTTTCTTCAATTAATTTTTCATTAATTGAATGTTCAAGCTTCATCTTTTCAATAGAATTTGTTAGTGATGAGTTCTCTTTTTCTAAATTAGTAACAGCTTCACTAACTTTGTTTTTTAAAGATAATTCTGAAATTAAAGACTGGTTTTTGATTTCATCCTTCAACTTGATTAATTCATTATTCAATGAATTAATTTTATTAGTTGCTTGATTTTTTAAATCATTTAGGGCATTTGTTTTTTTTTCTTCAGCTATTTTTAATTTAGATTCAAGAGTTTGGATCTCAGACTCTTTAATGCGATTTTGCTCTATTAATTGTATTTTTAACTCACGTTTTAAAATTTCCAAAGCTTTTTTATTATCTTCTTCAGCTAAAATAAGTCTTTCTTTTATTTGTTTGTTAAATTCTTCGTCTTTTATCTGAAGAAGTATTTCTTCAAAGCTGCTGGGATCAATTCGGAAAGTTTTGCCGCATGAAGGACATTTAATATCTTTCATTTTTTAAGTACAAAATTAATATTAGGATGGATTTAATATTCGAATTATGTAAATAGAATATTATTCTTGACTAAGAATAAACAATGATTCAATGTTATGCATTAAAAAATAAAATAATTACTCAATAAAAGTCATATTAATCCTGATTCCTTAAGAATATTTATTTTATTTGCTAATTCAATATCTGCAGAAGATATTGAGCGGTCTAAGGTTTTGTGAGATGAAACTGTATAACCACTATCATCAACAAATTCGTCTTCAGCATCTTTTAAGTGGATATTCTCATTTTTGAGATCTTTAATGTTATCCGACTTGTATATATTTGACTTGCTGATATTACTATATCCAAAATTCGCAATTCCTCTGGCACCTAATGCTTCCTCAACTAATATTCCAACTACCTTAGATCTACTTATAGATTCGCTCTTGGATATTTCATCGATAATTTCAAGTACTCTTTTTCTAGGGAGATATCCTATTCTTTTGACTTTATTTTCCATGAGTCTTTATATATGTCAATATTGTAACACTTCTGTCAAATAAAATCATATTTTGATTAGTAACACTTTTTATAAATTTAAATAATGAGATTAAAGTATAATTTTAAAGAACATTCATACAAAGTTATTTCTCAAATAGTCATGAGGATAGTTTTATATGATTCTTCAAATTACTCTTTCAGATTGGGTCGGATTTCTGAGATTTTCTTAATTTAAATTCCAATTATTATGAAAAATAAACTATTTGATAATGCTGATAGCTTTGCAATGTCATTTGATGAGGAATGGGAAAATATTGATTGCGATGATATACGATTAAAGATAGATAAGGTATTTGAACTTTTATCAGACCACCCTTTTTTAATATCGAATCCAAAAAATGCTAGAAAAATGGCAGAATTTAGGATATTTTCATTAAAAAAATTTCAATAATAATTTTAAGTTTTATTGAAATTTATTATTGAATTTATATATTCACTTCTTGAGATTTACATAACTGGAGAATTGAAAAATCCCTTACTATATAAGAATATTATTATGCCAATTATTGGTCCTATCCCAAATACAAAAAGTACAAATTTTGCAGAATTTTTTGTTTGCCCTAATTTTTGATCTTTTAAATTTGAATTAGTTTGAATTTTTTTTGATTTTTTCTTTTTCATGAAGGATATATTACTACAACGAGACTTTAAAAGATTTTACTATGTTGTTGGGTTTGAAAAATTTTTCAATTTAAAGAGATTAATATGAGAATCAAAAAAGACCGTAATGTATAATGTAGTGAGTATGAAGTAAATATGAGTGCAACTAAGAGAGAGGAAGTGTGTTCTCACCTTAGATATATAAGGTTAGAACTTAGAGAGATGCATCAAATGCTTATAAAGGAAGATTTGTTGCCAGATCTTAATGAAGCAAAGGAAGTACATGCACAACTTGATGCTTTATTGGATTTATTATCAGAAAAAAAAATAAAGAAGATAAAAAGCCAATTTTGAAACTCTTTGTTAATTTGAATATACTCAAAGATAATTTGTAGCTGATTCTATTTTTTTTCGATTATCGTGCATTTGTTCTAATTTATTGTAAATTTCTTTAATTTGGATTTGTATTAGATCGGTTGAATTTATATTGCTCAAAGCATCTAATGCCGAAAGAAGGCTGTCCTTGGCTTCAATTAAATGTCTACATTCTTTACTGCCTGCTTCGTATGACATAGGAATCCTAATAAAAATCTAAGTATCACAAATATATTAATAATTCTTCCGTATTGCTTGATACTCTTATCAAATCAACGCTTATTATTGTAATTTTCAATACAAAACATGCGTTTGATTTTACTAGTATTTAGTTAAAACTTATGCAAGAAAATTCCAATGATTATAAATTCTTTATTGAATTAGCTTTAGATAATGCAAGAAAAAGAATTAATCTACTAGATAATCGGGATAAAAAGTGCGTTATAGCAGAATATAAGGAATGGTTTAATGAAGGTTTAAACAAGCATACAGTTTTACTACTAAGAGATGACCCCATCATCTAAAGTTATTTAATAATATTTTCTAATTCTTTGTATTCGAAGTGACCCTAAATAAAAAATAAAGACTTGCTATAAAAATTATTACCAGAATAACTGTTAATGAAGAAAAATTATCCATACATCTATTTATTTAAAAATTATTTTAACTATAGCAGCTAAATTAAAACGTCTTGCATTCAGCTTTCTTTAAAAAGAGAAAGAATAAATTTATTCAAATTTTCTTTTTCTAAAAATATTTTTTTATTCTTATAGTTTTTTAACTTCTTAAAAATTAAATCAACTAAATGTTCTGATTTTGGATTCATATAATAATTTTATTTTTCTAATAAATAAATTTTCTCTTCACCTATTTTATCTGGCTTAGTTATTTTACATCCTTTATCTTTTTCCATATTACAATCCTTTGTGGCAGGAACAGATTTCCAGGTACAAATTTTTTCTTGGGAATCTTCTTTTAAAATATTCCAACCATCATCTAAGTATTCTGAAATGCCATCCTCTCCACAGGAAAACTTTATTTCCATTCTTTTCTTTTCTAAATTAGTTTTCTCATTAAAGTTATTCTCCAAATTTTTTTTGGGAAACTCTTCATTAATTGATGTTTTACAAGAATTTAAGAAAATTGCAATAAGAAGTATTTGAGATAATTTTTTTATTATGTTCAATGTTTTTAAATTTTGATAGTTTCGCATTTTTTAAAATTATAGTTTATTTGATTCTATTAATTTCAATAGTTTATCCATTTTATTCATCAATTTTTTCACATCATCTGGATGCGGTAATATTAATTCTTCAGTAACTTCTAAATGCATTTTCTTTAAGCTTTGTCTCAAATCTTTTAAATGCATTTTTACGTTTTCTTTCTTTTGTTTTATATCAGTCATAGGATTAAAATTTAAACTTTATTAAACGTCAAGTTACTATCATAATATTGAGATGTTTGTTAATAGAGAATAATTAAAAATTTAATTTTTTAAATTTTCTATTTCATAGATTTCTTCACCACCATAACAAAAATTTGTAGATAACATTCTTATTTCCCTTTTGTTAAATGTGATTAGATTTTTATTTTTAATAATATAATTTTTGGCAATCGCTTCACAATCTAATTTGTTTTTTGCATGTTTAATAACCGGATAAAAATATGCCAATGAAATAATTATAAATAAAAAAGTTATTATTGATTTTTTATCACTTTTAATTAATTCTTTAGACTTTTTTTTGACTTGTAATATTTTTATTAGTAATTTATCTGGTAATCCTATTTGAACAAATAATAACTCTACCCACCATGGAAGATCCTTATCTTTCTTTTTCTTTGAGTTTTCGTATGTATTCATTTTATTAGCTTCATAATTTTGGCTTTTAACATCTTTAGGATTAGTTGTTTCTTTTTTACTCATATCATCGAATGATTTATTTGGAATGTAGAGGATTTATTTTGATTTGGAAACTATATTTTTATTTTATAAGTTTTAATTTATTTTATCTATGAATTTGAGTAATGTTAATTTGTATTTAAAATTTTTAAATGGCAAAAAAAAGAAGGAAATTAAATAAAGATTTTGAGAGAAAAATATATTCATCAAAAAAAAATGTCGAATTAGTTTTAGCAAAAATCTATGATATAGATGATGAAGACATTCAAAAAGAATATATGAGCGCTTTCAACAGAGTTGTTTACTTATATGATGAATTAAAAGAAGATTATGAAAGACAGGGATTTTCTGATAATTCAGAAGAAATTCTAACAAACTATAAAAATGCTTTTAATCTTTTTGAATCAGAATTTGAAATTTAAATTTAATTTCTATCAACGTTTATAAGGTTTTACTGGAATTTCAATAAACTTTCCTTTTTGGAGATCAGATCTTTTCTCTTGTAAATTTTTTATACATGTGGATACCCTTTTCTGCTTTTTACAAAAATTTTTTATTTGGTAGTCAGTAAGTGATAATGTTTCATTACTAAATGAAAAAAAGGCTAATAAAAACATAGATAAATTTAATACCAATTTCATTGCTCTTCACCTGACTATTTTCTAATTCTCTTTAATTTAATTACTTTATATTATAAATATCAATAATTTGTTTTAATTCATCTTTACTTAAGTCTGTTGAAATAAAAACTTCTTGGGCTGTTTTACCCTTTCTTGCGATTGCTTTATATCCATTTATAGTTTTTACTGACAATCTAAATATCAATTTTGCAGATCTTCCCCTAGCTCTTGATATAACCCCTGGAGTTATTGTCTTGATATTTATGTTTAGTGCTAATTTCTTTAGTATTGGAATTAGACCTTCAATATTTGTACTATGATTTAAAACTAATCTTCCCAATTTTAATTTTTCTTTATTCTATTGAGAAAATTTTATTTCCGAGAAATTAACTTTAGCTTTCAAATGATTAAAAATTTTTGAAGTTCTGTTATATTTATAAAAACGATTACATTCTAATGATCTTTCAAATAGGCTGGGCAGCATTGGCTGCTATTTTTACTTTTTCAATTGCCATGGTTGTTTGGGGAAGAAATGGGGACGGATCCATTGACATATGATTTCATTTTTAACTTATGAAGTCTATTTAAGTAAATTTCTTATCTTAACATCTTTTGTTTTACTCATATTCATAACACTAGCTGTAATTTATATATCCTATGTCTCTTGGAAAGATAAAAAAAGATTAAAAAAATAGGTATTATTTTCGGTCTTTTTTCTTATCTTTAATTCTGAGCTCTTGAATTAATTCTTTTGCTTGTTCCATTTTTGATATGCTGCTTTTGTAGATTCCAATATCTTTTTCTGCTTTATTAGCAGATAAGCTTAGCTTATCAAAAATATCAGAGGTCATCTTATTTTTATCTGATTCATTTTTCTCTTTGAAATCTTGGGAGTTTGAAATTAATATATATATTCCTAAGTTCAAAATCCTTGAAGGATAAAGTTTAGAATTACTTTTTTCTATTAATAACTTTAAAATATCTTCAGATGTTTTATCCTTGAATTCTTTTTTAGACTTTTTAGATATTTCATTAATTTCCTTCGCCTCAAAATTTGAAGAACTGCATAAAGATTCAAAAAGTAGATCCAAGTGTTTTTCAGGTTGATATCCTTTCATTAATTCTTTGAATGTTTCGGTGAGACCGACACAAAAGAGATAATCTTGTGTAAATTCATTTTGATGGTTTAAAAGATTAAGTTCGACAAGCATTTCATCAACTATTCTTTTATATAAACCTGGAATGACGTAAGGAAAATTTTCATGAAATAACTTTTTGCTATCTGAAACAGTCAATTTTTCTTTCAATTTTTTATATGTAAACCTTAATAAGGTTAGCGTATGTTGACTCAATATCGTTAATATCTAATAAACAGATAAATATTATTATGATCCCCTTAGTTTTAGAAGAATCAGGCGGTAGTGAAAGAGTCTTTGATATTTATTCGAGACTATTAAGAGAGAGAATAATCTTTTTGGGAGAACAAGTTACTAGTGAAACTGCTAATAGAATTGTTGCTCAATTATTGTTCCTCGAGGCAGAGGATCCAGATAAGGACATTTATATGTACATAAATTCGCCTGGCGGATCCGTATATGACGGATTGGGTATCTTTGACACAATGCAACATGTAAAGCCTGAAATTCATACTGTTTGTGTTGGCTTAGCAGCTAGTATGGGTGCATTTTTGCTTGCGGCAGGTACTAAAGGTAAAAGAAGCAGCCTTAGACATTCAAGAATCATGATTCATCAACCACTTGGAGGAGCTAGAGGGCAGGCCAGTGATATTAGAATTCAAGCAGATGAGATTTTGTTCTTAAAAGAACGACTTAATACTGAATTATCAGAAAGAACTGGAAAGGATTATGACACTATCAAAGAAGATACTGATAGGGATTTTTATATGTCCCCAAAGGAAGCGGTTGAGTACGGTTTAATTGATCTGGTTTTGGATAAAAAACCGATAAAAGTTTAGCTTAGTAATTGAGGTGTTCTTTCTTTCTCAGGAATTTTGGTAAATTTGGAAAGAATACTTACAAATTCATCACCATCTAATGTTTCTTTTTCAATTAGTAGATCAACAATCTTATCCATAGCTTCTCTATTTTTGCTTACTATATCGTAGGTTTCTTTATAACATTCCTTGACCATTACTCTTACGCTTTCATCTATTTGTTTAGAGATTGAATCAGAAACTTCACTTCTAGTCATCAAATCTCTACCAACAAATACTTCTTGATTACCACTTTCTAAAGCTATTGGACCTAAATTACTCATTCCAAATCTAGTAACCATTTGGCGGGCCATTGAAGCAACTTGTTGGAAATCGCCTCCCGCTCCTGTTGTAATCTCACCTTCTCCAAAAACTACATCTTCAGCAGCTCTTCCTCCTAAAGCACCCATTATCCTCGCTTTTAATTGCGCCCTGCTAACAAGGGTTTGTTCATCGTCTGGGGTAAACCAAGTTAATCCTTTAGCTTGACCTCTTGGTATGACGGTCACTTTTTGAACAGGATCATGGGCTTTTACAAGTGAACCTATGAGAGCATGACCAACTTCATGATAAGCAATTAATCTTTTACTTCTACCATCAGTTAATGGAGAACCTTCCATCCCTGCGACAATCCTATCTACAGAGTCATCAATTTCTGAAATACTGATAGAGTCTTTTCTCCTTCTAGCAGTTAAAATAGCAGCCTCATTTAATAAATTTGCTAAATCTGCTCCAGTAAAACCGGGTGTTCTTCTTGCAATGCTTTCAAGTGTTAAATCCTCTTGAAGTTTTTTATTCCTTGCATGAACTTCCAATATTGATAGTCTGCCCTTGATGTCGGGCGCGTCTACAGTTACCTGTCTATCAAATCTGCCGGGTCTCATTAGAGCTGAGTCTAGAACATCAGGCCTGTTTGTAGCTGCGATTATTATTATGCCACTATTACCTTCAAAGCCATCCATTTCAGTAAGTAATTGGTTGAGAGTTTGTTCTCTCTCATCATTACCTCCACCAATACCTGCACCCCTTTGCCTACCAACAGCATCGATTTCATCAATAAAAATTAAACAAGGACTATTCTCTTTAGCTCTTTTGAAAAGGTCTCTAACTCTGCTAGCACCAACACCAACAAACATTTCAACAAATTCAGAACCAGATAATGAGAAGAATGGTACACCTGCTTCACCTGCAATTGCTTTTGCTAAAAGGGTTTTACCGGTACCAGGAGGGCCTACCAATAAAACGCCTTTCGGAATCCTTGCTCCTACAGAAGTAAATTTTTCTGGTTTTTTCAGAAAAGTGACAACTTCTTGCAAATCCTGTTTTGCTTCATTAACACCTGCAACATCATCGAAAACGACTCCTGTTTCAGCTTCCATTGCAAATCTCGCTTTAGTTTTTCCAAACTGCATTGCTTGGCCAGGACCTCCAGGCATACCATTCGACCTCCTCGCTAATAAAATTAAACCTCCAATTAAGATAGCCGGGAAGAGTAAATTACCTAAAATTCCTAATGCAGGAGGAGCTGTTTTTATTGGATGAACATCAAAACTAATTCCCTCATTTTTTAAAATATTTATAAGTTCTGGTGTTAGGCCGGGAAGGTCTACACGCAACCTTTGAACTTTATTATCTAAATCCGAATCTATTGTCTCTATAACTGCATTTCTGCCTCCCTCAAAAATATCAACAGATGTAACCCTTCCCGAATTAATGTAATCTAAAAATCTGCCGTAACTAACTCTTGCTACCGCTGAATTTCTTGGTGCAACAGTAGTGCCATTAGATTTAAGCGAATCTACGTTGCTTGAAGATAAAAATTGGTAGGAAAGTGCTATTACTAGAAGTATAGGTAAAGCCCATAAAATTAATGTTTTGAATTTTTGATTCATTAATTTGTAGAAAGTCAATTCTAGGATTCTAGAATGAATCAGTGCATTTCGTTGATATTTTCTCTAACTTTATGCTTATACTACTCTTTAATGTATCTAATTTATAAATGAAATTTGAGATCAACGATAAGGTTAAGTTGATTGCGCCAGTCTCTTACTTGAAGACTTCAGATAATATGCCGATGTTAAGACCACCTGATCTAGTGGCAATTGATGAAATTGGGGAAATCCTTTCAATTAAATCTCCAGATACTGTTGAAGTAAAGTTTAGGAGAGGTTCGTTTTTAATAGATATTGATAAGATTGAAAAAAACTAATCTAAAAGTTTTTCTTCCACCTATTTGAAATTTCTAAACATACATTTTTATTTCCAGAAATACTCAGAAAAGGTTTTAAAAAATACTTTTTAGTTAATTTCAAAATATCTAGCGAAGAAATTTTCTCTATTTTTAAATTTAAATCGTTCTCAGAAATTGGTGTAATACCATAACTTACTAACTGTATCTTTCTCTGTAAAATATCATCTAGTGATTGATTTCCTAATAAAAAAGAACCTTTTAGTTTTTCTTTTGCTAAAAATATTTCAGCATCAGTCAACGGATTTAAAAGTAAATTTTTCCATAGTGTTGATAAAAGTTCAAAAGCAAAAAGTGCTTGATCATTGGATACGGATAAATAAATTAAAAATGGGGCATTTCCACTCCTGATAGGATAATAAACACCTAAATCGTAAGTGATACCATGTTTTTCTCTAAAAAGTTTAAATAAAGCAGCGCTCATTCCATAAGATAAATATGACTCCAAAACCTTAAGAGGAAAATATTCACTACTTCTTCGCGAGCAAGTTTGGTCCCCCATTATTATTATTGTTTGATTTGAATCATTATTTATGTAATCAAATCTATTAGCAGCAGTTAAATTATGATTTACACATCCTGATTGTTCTTTTAGGATTTTTTTTTCTAATGTTCCAAAATTTTCTCCATTTATATTGGGATTATTTGAAATTAAATATTTTTCTCTATTTTTAAAATTCTTAAACTCGAGTAAAACATCTTCATAGGTAATCTTTGAGACATCTTCTGCATTTCCAATAGTGTTAAAAGCATAAGGATGATTTGAGTAAACTATTTTTCTCCATTTTTCAAAACAGATATTGAATGGATTCTCTTTATCTTTCTTAAGGTAATCAGTAGAAGATTTTTTTACTTTTTTAAATTCTGTTTCATTGAGTAATGGCTTATTAATTATTAAATCCAACAAAGGGAATAACTTGCTGAAATGTTCATTTAAGGATTTAAGGCTTATTGAAATACCATCTTCAAATATTTCTTGATTTAATTCTGCTCCATAGGACTCAAGATACTCTGAGAGAGTGAAATTGTTAAAGCCTTCACATCCTCTGGTAAGTAATGAACAAAGGATCTTGTTTATCCCTTTTTTGCCAGTACTATCCATATCACTCCCCCCTTTTATCCAAATTGAAGCAGTTGAAAAATTTCTTTTTTTATTATTTAAAAAATATTTTTTTAACATTTAATAGGGGGATGCAACTAAAGTGAATTTCTCTCCACGTATGTATTCTGTAATCTCTTTGAAGTTATCCAAGTCACTCCAATATTTTAAATGACTTTCTAAATTATTTATTGAAGATTTTCTCCCCCAAAGAAGTTCATTTCCAAAGAATGAAGAGAGTTGGGTAGATGTCTCTAAATTAAAGATATAGTTACTCTTCACAATATTTATTGCTTTTTTTATTTCATCCAAAGCCAAGGCTTTACAATTTGAGATCTCATCAATTATTTTATTAATTTGCTTTTCTACTAAATCAATATCTTTGGACTCACAACTTGCTTCCATTATAAATAATCCTCCTAATTCTCCAGCATTTACATCTACATATACCGATTCAACTAGATTACTATCTTCTTTCAAAATTTTAACTAATCTACTGTTTCTTCCAACAGAGAGTATTGATGCTAGTATCTCAAGCCCAATAATATTTTTTTGATCATTTAGGTTTGGGATAAACCAGGCCATAAATATTCTTGAAAACTCTAAATTATCAAACTTAACTGACTCTCTACCATTTCTAATTTTTAAAGATGGTTTATTTTTTGGATTTATTAAATTTTGACTTTCTTTTATGCCAGATAGATCACTTTTTTCAAAAATTTTAAAAATTTCTTCAGAGAGATTTCCCGCAATTGCAATACAAATTTTTTCAGTAGTGTAATGTTTGCTATGAAATTTCACAAGGTCATTTATCTCTAAGTTTTTAATACTATGTTCAGTTCCTAGAATCGAATTAGAATAATTCGGACTTAACCAAACCCTTTTCAAAAAATAATTAAATAATCTTTCTTCAGGCTGATCATTTTGTTGTTTTATTTCATCAATAACTACGCCTTTTTCTTTTATAAATTCATCAGGATTAAAATCTGGAGCAACGACAATATTTGTCAAAAGAGCAAGTGATTCTTTAAAGTTACTGGGTGGAACTAATACATGGTAATGTACATCATCATAACCTGTTGAAGCATTACTTAATCCGCCTAGTGATTCAATTTTATGGTCAAACTCACCAGGCATTATCTTGTTTGATCCTTTAAAAATCATATGTTCTAGAAAATGAGCAGTGCCGTTTTTATCAACGTCCTCAAATGAAGAACCTGCTTTGCACCAAATATCAATGCTTATAAGCGGCAATTCTTTATTATCCACAAACACACATCTAGTTTTGCTTGAATGGGTGTAGTAGTTAACTTCTCCTACGTTCATTTCGATTCTCTCTTTAAATTCTATTTTGGTACTTTTTAGCCTTGTTGTCTGAATCTTTAACTAAAACAAAATTAACTGATCCTCTTATTTTGGAGTTATTACAAAATATTAGAGAGCATAGATCCATGCTTGAGGACCTTATGAGTATAAAAATTGATCCAAAACTAACTAACATAATATCTAAAGAAATAGGCAGAGAACTCTATATTGAAAATGAATTTCATAAAGCAAAAGGATTTAGAAAATTACATATTGAAGTAGCAGAATTTTCAAAGAATCTTAAAATATTACACTGCGTTTTTTTTCCTGATCCAAAGTTTGATATCCCAATTTTTGGGATGGATTTGGTAAAAATAAATGATATTGTTTCTGCTGCCATTGTTGATTTATCCCCAGCATCACAAAAACAAGGTTTGAAATACGAAAAATCACTTTCTGAAGTTGATAAAAGTTCTTTTACCTCTTTGAGAGAGATTCCTAAATGGGGGGGGATTTTTTCTAATAATGTATTTTTTGCTTCCTTAAAAAGTAAATCCGAAAAAAATGATTTTTGTAGAGTTGTAGATCAATACCTTAATATTTTGATTAAATTAAGTAAAAAAGCCAAACCGGAAGTTAATGAGGAAATTATCCAAGAGAGAATAAATTTTCAAAAAAATTATTGTGTTCAACAAATGAAAAATGAAAAAACTAGTATGGTGCTTCTAAAATATTTTGATGAAAAATGGGTCAATAACTATATAAAAACAGTACTCTTCGATTTTTAATGAAATTAAAAATATTAAAAAATTTATTTATTTATTTTTTATTATTTACACCAATATCTCTTGGGGTTATTTCCTGTTCTGGAAATAATAAATCTAGTTCAAAATTTGAAGAGGAAATAACTTCAGATTTCATACCTCCCATTACAGCTGTTGCCGCACTAGGTCAACTTTCTCCTTCGGGAGAAATTAGGCAACTGGCAGCTCCAATAAGTCAGTTTGGCTCTTCCCCTCGAATTGTCGAAATTTTTGTAAATGAGGGAGATTTCGTAAAAAAAGGTGATATTCTGGCAATCTTTGAAAACGGAGAAAAATTAATTGCTGATCTTGAAAGAAATGAGAATCTTATTAATACTATTAACGAAGAAATTACCCTTAAGAAAGATCAAATTCAAAGGTATGAGTTAGCTTTTAGCAAAGATGTTTATTCTTTTGTAGAGTTTTTAAAGAGAAAAGATGAATTATTAAAATTGCAAAAACAGAAAATAAATCTAATCGGAGATCAAAAAAATATCAAGATAGATCTATTTAATTCAAAACTAAGAAGTCCAATTGATGGTTTTATCCTTGGAATAAATACGAGAGTTGGTGAGAGGCCTCAAAATGAAGGGATTTTGGATATTGGTTCTAGTCAAAAAATGGAAGCTTTGATAGAGGTTTATGAATCTGATATCGATAGAGTCTTTATCTCTCAGAAAGTTGAATTGAGTAGTGAGAATGGAGGTTTCCAAAAAAATCTTAAGGGAAAGGTTATTAGGATTAGTCCTCAGGTAAAACAAAGAAAAGTTTTATCGACTGATCCAACAGGGGATGCTGATTCGCGAATTATCGAGGTACTCGTAAAACTAGATCAAGATTCTATAGATATCGTTCAAAACTATGCAGGAATGAAAGTGATTGCAAAATTTATTCCCTAATGAGTTTTTCTTTTTTAAAATTTAGAAAAATACCATTAGCTTGGTTGTTATTAACTAGGCAACCATTAAGGCTAGCAGTTGCCATTGCTGGAATTAGTTTTGCTGGGATTTTGATGTTTATGCAATTAGGTTTTAGAGATGGTTTATTTGATACGAGCGTAACTATTCATAAACTTCTAGATGCCGATCTTGTTTTGATAAGTCCAAGATCAAAAAGTTCCATAAGCATGAGTGGATTCCCAAAAAGAAGATTAATTCAAACTCTCGCAGTAGAAGATGTTGAAAAAACTGCTCCCGTTAATCTAAATTATTTACTTTGGAGAAATCCCGAAAATCTAAAAACTAGATCAATACTTGCATTAGGTTTTAATCCCTCCGATTCACTTCTTTTAGATGAAGGATTCTCAAAGAAAGCTTATAAATTGAGAAATCCATCAAGAGTTCTTTTTGACAAACTATCTAGACCTGAATTCGGACCGATTGAAGAATGGTTCTTATCTGAAAAAAAAGTTGAGACTGAGGTTGCTGGAAAAAGAGTAATTGTTGAGGGCCTTGTGGAGTTGGGACCATCTTTTGGTGCAGATGGTAATTTGATAACTAGTCGAGAAACCTTCTTAAGACTTTTTCCTGCTAATCCTCCTGGCAGTATAGAAATTGGTTTAGTAAAGCTAAAAAAAGGATCTGATCCTGAATTGATTTCAAGGATATTAAATAACTCACTCCCAAATGATGTTAGGGTTCTTACAAAAAAACAATTTATAGAATTTGAAAAGAATTATTGGAGAAATAGTACTGCAATAGGTTTTATATTTAGTTTGGGGGCCTTAATGGGTTTTGTTGTAGGGTGTGTGGTCGTTTATCAAATTCTTTATAGTGACGTTACTGATCATCTCCCAGAATACGCTACCTTATTGGCAATGGGATATAGACTTAAGTCCCTTTTCTTTGTCGTAGCAAGAGAGGGGTTTTTGTTGGCATTGTTTGGTTATTTACCTGCTTATTTCTCTGGTCAAATACTTTACTCAGTTATAAGAAGTTCTACTAAACTCCCAATAATTATGGACGCAGACAAAACTATTTTAATTTTTGTATTAGTTTTAGTTATGTGTATGGGTTCCGCCGCTGTTGCGATGCGTAAATTAGTTGACGCTGATCCTGCCGAAATTTTTTAACAATTAAAGATAAATGGTCAAAGCTAATAAATCAAAAAATAATGTTAAAAACCTTAAAACAGTCTCAATATATAATTTGAGTCACTTTTATGGAAAAAATGAGAATAAAAAACAAGTTCTTAATGAAGTTAATTTAAATATTGATAAAGGAGAGTTGGTTCTTTTAAAAGGACCCTCTGGATGTGGTAAAACGACTCTATTAACATTAATTGGTGCCTTGAGAACTTGTCAAAGTGGAGATTTAACTGTACTAAATAATCAGTTAAATGGAGCATCAAGTAAAACGCGTCAGATTCTTAGAAGAAATATTGGAATGATTTTTCAAGGTCACAATCTTCTGAGATGTTTAACAGCAGAACAAAATGTGCAGATGGGCGCCGATTTAATAAAAGGTTTAACATATTTGCAAAGACGTGAAATAGCAAGGAATTGGTTGTCAGCAGTAGGATTAGAAGAACATCATAAAAAGCTGCCAAATGATTTATCTGGTGGGCAGAAACAGAGAGTAGCAATTGCTCGAGCTTTATCTGCTAACCCAAAACTTTTATTAGCTGATGAGCCCACTTCTGCTTTAGATAGCGTCACAGGAAGAGAAATAGTAACCCTTTTAAGAAAACTAGCAAAAGAGCAAAATTGTTCTGTACTTATGGTGACCCACGATCCAAGAATTTCTGATATGGCTGATAGGATATTAAATATGGAAGATGGTAAAATATATAGTGCTCATAGTGAGCTAATATAATTAAAAGTTAAAAATTTCATGTCTAAGAGAAGGAATCTAAAAAAAGAAAAGCAGGAACGTAATCGAGCCTATGCTAGAAAATTCAAAAAAAGGAAATTAAGAACTGATGGAAGACCTGATGGTGGAAACGTTACAGGTACAGCAAATAATGGCGGTGCAGCTGATTAGGGAATATCTTTTATTTTTATCTTTTGGGGTTCAATATATTATGCATATTTAAGACTTAATCATGAATGTAAGTATTGTTATACCGACTTACAATAGATTACCCATATTAGAGAAATGTCTCTTTGCGCTTGAGAATCAAAAATTAAATATAAATGTCAGTAATTACGAAGTAATAGTAATTGATGATGGATCAACTGATGGGACAACCTCATGGATAAATAAAAACAAAGCTCATCTTCCACACGTTATTCTATTTCAGCAAGAACATGGAGGGCCTGCACTTGGAAGAAATTTGGGAGTAATTAAATCAAAATATGAAATTATTATATTCATTGATAGTGATCTAATTGTTTTAGACAATTTTATAAATTGCCACGTAGAAAAATTACTTGCCTCTTGGAGAAAAAATGATAAAAAATGTTTTACCTATGGCTCGGTAGTCAATACATCTAATTTTCTGAATCCTCAGAGTGAAAAATATAAAATAATGGACACTTCTTTTGCCTACTTTGCCACTGGGAATGTTGCGATTTCAAAAGAATTGATTTTAAGTGTGGGATTATTTGATACTTCTTTTAGTCTTTACGGTTGGGAGGATTTAGAACTTGGTGAAAGATTAAAAAAAATTGGGACAAAATTAATTAAATGTCCAAATGCAGTAGGTTTTCATTGGCATCCGCCATTTAAATGCGAACAAATAGATTCATTAATAGCTCAAGAAAAAGAGAGAGCAAAAATGGCTTTAGTGTTTTATAAGAAACATCCAAATTTAAGGGTTAGATTTATGATTCAATTAACTCCTCTACATAATTTACTTTGGCAAATTCTTTGCTTGGGAGGAATAATAAGTGTTGATAGAATCCTTCCTTTATTAAGATTCCTAGTAAGTATAAGAAGAAATAGACTCGCTCTTGAGATTCTTAGGATCCCTCTAAATATGATTTACATTAAACAGTTAACCAAATCAAGATAAAAAACTTTTAGAAATACACATCACTTGCTAGAATCGTTAAAATTAAATCCACACATCTGGCAGTTTCGGGTGATTTATTAATTTTAATTTCCCGCCAGATGGAGGCTAACCCGAAACCCTTTTTAAATTATGGCTGTTGTATCACTATCAGAAATGATGGAAGCTGGTGCTCACTTTGGGCATCAAACTAGACGTTGGAATCCTAAGATGTCAAAGTATATATATTGCGCGAGAAATGGAGTTCATATTATTGATCTTGTAAAAACAGCATTGTGTATGAACAATGCGTATAAGTGGACTAGAAACGCAGCAAAAAGCGGTAAACGGTTCCTTTTTGTCGGTACAAAAAAACAAGCATCAGATGTAGTAGCTCAGGAAGCTACACGCTGTGGAGCTGCATATGTAAATCAAAGATGGCTTGGAGGGATGTTGACTAATTGGACAACAATGAAAGCTAGGATTGAAAGATTAAAGGATCTAGAAAGAATGGAAAGTAGTGGTTCAATAGCAATGAGGCCTAAAAAAGAAGCTGCAGTATTAAGGAGAGAACTAGAAAGATTACAAAAATACTTAGGTGGACTTAAGGGTATGAGAAGATTACCTGATGTAGTTGTATTGGTTGATCAGAGAAGAGAATCTAATGCAGTATTAGAAGCTAGAAAATTAGATATCTCATTAGTATCAATGTTGGATACAAATTGCGATCCGGATTTGTGTGAAGTTCCAATTCCTTGTAACGATGATGCCGTTAGATCAGTGCAACTTATTTTAGGAAGACTTGCAGATGCCATAAATGAGGGTAGAAAGGGCTCTAACGCCGAAAGAAAAAATTAAATTCCAATTTAAAACTTACTATTCACTATTTTTTATTACTTCAAATGGGAAACATTACAGCAAAACTTGTAAAAGATCTTAGAGACAAAACTGGCGCAGGAATGATGGACTGCAAAAAAGCACTTAATGAAACTGAAGGAAATCTAGACAAAGCTTTGGAATGGTTAAGAAAGAAAGGGATAGCTAGTGCTGAAAAGAAATCGGGCAGAGTAGCGGCCGAAGGGTCAATTGGTAGTTATATACATACTGGATCAAGAGTTGGCGTTTTACTAGAGTTAAATTGTGAAACTGATTTTGTTGCTAGAGGTGATATATTCCAATCTCTTTTGAAGGATGTCTCAATGCAAGTAGCAGCATGCCCAAATGTTGAGTATGTATCAATTGATGAAATACCTGAAGATGTTGTGGAAAAAGAAAAGCAGATTGAAATGGGTAGGGATGATTTGTCAGGAAAACCAGAACAAATTAAAGAAAAAATAGTTGAAGGGAGAATAGCAAAAAGACTTAATGAGCTTGTTTTGCTTTCACAACCCTACATTAAAGATAGTTCTCTAACAGTTGAGGATCTTGTTAAACAAGCAGCTGCAAAAATTGGGGAAAATATCAAAGTAAGACGCTTTACAAGATATACATTGGGTGAAGGTATTGAAAAAAATCAGATGGACTTTGCTGAAGAGGT
>QCDN01000014.1 GCA_003280885.1 Prochlorococcus sp. AG-355-J04
TTTCTGGCAGATTAGGTTACGTAGGATTTTGGAATAGTTTTTTCAGGAAATTTCCTCAAAAAGATATTGAAGAAGCATTCCGTCTGCTTCAAAGAATTGGACTAGAGCATATGCTTGATAAAAGAGCCGATGAATTGTCAGGAGGGCAGAGGCAAAGAGTAGGAATTGCTAGAGCTTTGATACAAAATCCAATGTTACTTTTAGTAGATGAACCTACCGCTAGTTTAGATCCCAAAAATTCCAGGCAAATTATGCGATTAATATGCGAGTTATGTAACGAAAGAAATCTTGCTGCGATTATAAATATTCATGATGTTTTTCTTGCTCAGAATTTTGCAGAAAGAATAATAGGTTTAAAAGCTGGAGAAATTGTTTACGATGGCAAGCCAAGTGGCTTATCAGAATCAATACTTACAAAAATATATGGAGAAGAAGACTGGTCTAAAACTGTAGCAAATTAGGAATATATTAAATGAATGATAAGAAAGTAATTTGGAAAAGAAAACCGTTAATAAAAAATAGGTTATTAAGAATTGGATTAATTTTGCTAATTAGTACTTACTTATTATCTGTTTTCCTAACTACCGAAATTGATTGGCAAAGAATTCTTGAAGGGATCCCAAGGGGTAAAAATTTTATATTTGCTTTTTTCCCTCCAGATTTTATAACTAGATCTGATGAGATTTTGGCAGGTATTTTTGAAAGTCTATGGATGACTATTGTTGCAACTATTGTGGGGATACTTATTTCTATACCTGTATCCTTAGGGGCGGCTAAAAACATAGCTCCTAAATTTGTTTATTTCTTATCAAGAGGAGTTATCACATTGTCGAGGAGTTTTCAGGAAGTTATCCTAGCAATATTTTTTGTTAAGTTAATGGGTTTTGGACCTTTTGCTGGGATGGTAACTCTGAGTTTATCGACAATAGGGTTTTTCGCTAAATTATTATCTGAAGATATTGAAGACATAAATAAATCCCAAGCTGAAGCAATCAAATCTACTGGCAGCAGTTGGTTTCAATGGGTTAATTATGGTGTCCAGCCTCAAGTTATGCCAAGATTTATTGGATTATCCTTATACAGATTGGATATTAATTTTAGAGAGTCTGCGGTAATTGGAATTGTTGGGGGAGGAGGTATTGGTTCTACCTTAAATACAGCTTTTGATAGATATGAATTTGAGACTGCAGCGGCTGTTCTTATCGTAATTATTTCTATCGTGATGATTGTTGAATATACATCTAGTCATCTCAGGAAATTAATAAAGTAATGCCAATAATAAAACAAAAGGATTACAAAACCTGGAAAAAATTTGATCGAAAAAGAGATTTACAAAACTGGCTTTGTTGGTTCTTAGGTACTTTAATTTTTAGCTTTTGTTTCGGTCTGATTAGTAGTAAAACAATCTGGTTTTATGTATTTGATTCACATAATGAGGCTTTAGATCTTTTAGGTAGGATGTTTCCTCCAGAAACTAATTATTTCTTAACTTTAATAAAACCTATTTGGGATACTTTAAATATCGCGACTATTGGTACAACGATTGGAACTTTAATTGCAATACCATTAGCTTTTTTATCCGCAAACAATACTACCCCAAGTAAAAAGTTTTTAAGACCTTTAGCCTTATTTTGCATAGTTTCAAGCAGATCAATTAATTCAGTAATCTGGGCATTACTTCTTGTTGCAGTTGTCGGTCCGGGAGTCTTGGCTGGCATAATTGCTATCGGATTAAGATCGATTGGATTTTGTGGAAAATTACTTTATGAAGCTATAGAGGAAATTGATGAAAACCAAATTGAAGCTATTGAGGCAACAGGGGCAAATAAAGCACAAATTATGACCTTTGGCATAGTGCCTCAAATTCTCCCAGCATTTACAAGTATTTCTATTTATAGGTGGGATATAAATATTAGAGAAGCAACTGTTGTTGGCTTAGTTGGAGCAGGAGGTATAGGGATAGAATTAGATGCTCAAATAGGAGACTTAGCTTGGGCTAAGGTATCAGTTATTTTATTAGCAATAGTAGTGGCGGTAGTTTTTAGTGAATGGATTACAGCAAAAATAAGAAAGGCTATTATTTAGATTAAATTAAATACTAGGATGAATAGTTAAGTAAAGATAAATTAAATGCAATTTTCTGATAGATATCTAAGTATTTGGGTTTTCTTAGCAATGTGTATTGGATCTTTATCCGGTTATTTATTTCCTAATTTATCTCAATTTATAGGCGGATTAGAACTCTCAAGAATAAATCTTCCAATAGCAATTCTTATCTGGGGAATGATTTTCCCAATGATGTTATCAATAGATTTCAAGTCAATAATAAATTTGAAATATAAGATTAAAGGATTTTCTATTGTCCTTTTTATTAATTGGTTAATAAAACCAGTTTCAATGGCAATCATTGCAGCCTCTTTTTTATATTTTTTATATGGTAATTTTATAGATCCTGTACTTGCTAAAGAATATGTTTCTGGAATGATTCTATTAGGAATAGCACCATGTACAGCAATGGTTTTTGTCTGGAGTAATCTTGCTAAAGGCGATCCTTTATTTACTTTAATACAAGTAGCTATTAATGATCTAATATTAATTTTAGCCTTTCCATTTTTGTCAAAAATTCTTTTAGGATTTAACAGTATAGATATCCCTTTAGATACTGTTTTCGGTTCTGTAATAATCTTTATTTTGGTACCACTTTTTCTAGCAATATTTTTAAAAAATAAAATCAATAGCGAAAAAAGAATAAAAAGTATTTTGAATAAAAGTAAAAGTTATTCGTTATTTTTTTTAATTCTTACTGTCTTTTTATTATTCTTTGTTCAATCAAAATCTACATTACAAAATCCTATTCATATAATCTTAATTTCAATTCCATTAATAATACAGACTCTTTTTATTTTTTATTTAACTGCTTTTTCAATGAAGTTTTTTAGGCAAAAGTATTCTATTTCCTGTCCAGGCTCGATGATAGCCGCTTCAAACTTTTTTGAACTTGCAGTAGCTGTATCGATAACTCTTTTTGGTATTAATTCAGGAGCTGCTTTGGCTACCATAGTTGGGGTACTAGTAGAAGTTCCTTTGATGCTTTATTTAGTAAATATTTCTAAGTCTTCCAAAATATTATTTATAAAGTAATATTTTCTTCTTCAAGTTTTTTCTTTAGTTCTAGTGGCATATAAGTAATATCTTTTTTAACTGCATCTATCGCATCTTTATACTTTTCAGGATTAGATAAAAGCGTTTTTATCAAGTTGTATTGACTTTCTATTTCCTGAGAGGAAAATTTACTCATTAAAAAAACTTATTACTTTTTTTATTTTAGATTGACTGTCAATTTAATCTGTCTTTAAATATCAACTCCTAAAATAAATTTAATTTTTAAATTATTTTGGGTTACTTAAAAAAAGAATTTATTAAATCACTTAAAGTTAAAGGGTCCATATTTTTAATTGTGTTAATTATTGGATTTATTTACTCAAGTCCAAAATCAAAAGTAATTATTGCAAATTCTTTGACTTCTTCCGCTAAATTTTTAAACGAAACTGTAGAAATAACAGATAAAGATAGTTGGTTTTCTGAACCTGATTTCATTTTTAGTCTTAGGTTAAAATTACGAGAATTATTGAGAGGAACTCAAAGAGGTTGAGAAGGAGCTAAATGCTAATTATGGTAGATCGACTGTCAATCGTGATATCCAACTTTAGAAACAATATTTCCTGAAACAGGGTCAGTAACTCCAAGTTCTGGAGACAACTCTTCCATAAATCCTCTAACCTCATCAAGGTGAGCAATCATAGCTGGTCTTTGAGCTGAAATAGCTTCTGCACTTTTCCAGATCCCAACAAAACAGTAATCATAATCTCCAGTTTTAGCGATATATCTTTGAGTCATTCCCTCAAAACTTGTTTTATCTATTACTTCGAAATACTTATCTACACAATCAGATTTTAATTTAAATCGAACAACATTCATAAAATTTTGAGCAGTCATAAAAAAAGAGAGTTTTATCCCTCTCAGTTTAGATCGACTGTCAATCAATAAGCAGTTCCTCCTAATTTCTCAAGTAATTCATACTTATCTCTTTTCTCATACCACTTATTTAAATCTTCTTCACTTACTGTTTTAAATAAAAATAAGGATATCTTTTCTAAATAATCAGCAATATAAATTCTTGAAATTGGGTTTAGAGAAACATAAATTATGGTAATTAAAACTAATAAAAGTTCAACTAGGAGTATGCGTTTCATTCAGAAATTTAAATTGAAGTTCCTTTTTTGAGCTTTGACGAAGAATCATTTTCTGGAAAAATCTGTTTTATATTTTCTGGAAAGAAAAACTCTAATTGCCTCCTTAAATCACCTTCATATAAATAGTCTTTTGTTGAGACTTTAAAAGTATCTCTTACTAATCGAACATTTATTTTTTCCTTTTTACCTGCCTCATTAATTCTTGATAAAACTAATTTAATTGGCTTATCTTTTGGTCCTTTTATGAGAGAAACAGCTTCATTTATACCCATTCCTTTAGTTGATTTGCCATCTATTTTTATGATTACATCATTTGGTTTAATGTCAGCTGAAGCAGCAGGTGAATCATTTATTACAGATTGAATAGTTAATTCAGCAGTGTCACTATTGAGAAAAAGCCTTATTCCAATCCCTGATATTTCCTTATCTTTTTTATGAGATAGTTTTTTATTAGTTTTCACACATCCTGCATAATCTCGTGCTTCTAAACATTTTTTATGTAATTCATCAGATATTTCAGCATTAACAGCAGTTGGTAAAGCGAGGGCAGCTAGTAATGGGAGTAGTAAGCGTTTCATTTATTTATTCAACAATAATTGAGCCTCCCATCCCAAAAGGTGCATGAGGAGAACAAACATAATAGTATTTCCCAGCTGATACACCCGTTGTGTTCCATGATAGTTTTCCATCTTGAGTTCCAGGGGTACCTGATAATGTCCCTTTGGTTACTTGATCACCGCCTCCACGAGAAAATTCAGTCTTTATATAAAACGGATGACTAAACGCATCAACACTAAAAACAATAGTATCTCCTTTATTAACAGTAACTGTAGGATCATTCCCACTTACAGATCCATTTTTATCTTTACCACTAAGAATATAGTTTTCTATACTTTCTGCTGAAACATCAATAAAGTAAATCTCTGACTTTGCATTTGCTGGAAATGAAAAACCTAAAAGCAAAGGCAATAATAAAAGTGAACGCATAAACTTAAGGAATTTATATAAACATATTAAAAAAAAAAAGGAGCTAATTGCCCCTTATTTTAGATTAATTGTCAATAATGCACTAGTTATCGCACTATTTTGCTTCTGAAAGATCAGAAGTAAATTCATATCAAAGGATTAAAGAGATTAACCACTCCCTAAGTGAGGGAGGGGTTTGTATTATTTAACATATATTATTTACCTTTTCTAGCTTCTTTTAGGGCTTTATCCGCAGCCCGAACAAACTTTCCTCTGTAATGAAAAGCATCTAGTACAGCATTAACATTCCATTTAATAGGTGCTGTTCTACTAGCCCCAAGAATGTAATGTTCTCTTTCTATTAAAAAGCCATCTTCATAGCAATCTCTACATTGCTTTAAGTACCATTGGCTAACCCCTAACCAGTAGGCTGCGTCACTTGTTTTAAGCCATCTTTCTTCTGTTGACATTCGATTAACCTCGAATATATGTCCTGTTGTTTAATTAGTGCTATTAGTGCGAATATTAAGTGCGATTTACCCAATATGTCCATATATTTACTTATAAGTACTTGAAGTGGAGTGTATATTTTCTTCTTTGTAAATTCTTTAAAACCCTTGCGGTAGTTGGGCTTTGGGCTATGCCCTCGCCGAGAATTGAACTCGGGGCCTCTCCCTTACCAAGGGAGTGCTCTACCGCTGAGCTACAAGGGCAATTTTAAAGTGGGCCGGGTTGGATTTGAACCAACGTAGGCAGAGCCAGCGGATTTACAGTCCGCCCCCTTTAACCACTCGGGCACCGACCCCCACTATTTGAACTTATCAGTTAATGGACACTTTGTGTGAAATTGTTTTGGTTTTTTTGTTTCTTTCTAGATAGCATTTGTAAAGAAAAGACTTTATTGATGATGAATATTTTATTGATAAATGGACCAAATCTAAATCTTTTGGGCACCAGAGAACCTGAAATATATGGTAATAAAACATTGAGTGATATAGAAAAAGATTTAACTAAAGTTGCTAAAGAAAAAAGTATTAATCTTGAATTTTTTCAAAGTAATCACGAAGGAGAAATAGTAGATAAAATTCAGGAGTCTGTAAAAAGTATCCAAGGTATTCTTATCAATGCTGGAGCTTTTACTCATACCTCGATTTCTATTCGTGATGCTTTAAGTGGATCGAAAATTCCGTTTGTAGAGTTACATATTTCAAATATTTTCAGTAGAGAAGATTTTCGTAAAGAATCTTTTCTTACAGATAAAGCTATTGGAATTATTAGTGGATTCGGCATATCAAGTTATTCCTTAGCTCTTGAAGGAATTATTGGATATTTAAGTAGTAAAGATTAAATGCTAGTCGATTTTAAGAGGCCCACTTCTCATATTAAATATTTATCTTCATTTACCTCAGATGAGTGGATCAAACTCGCATTATCTAATCCAAAAGATATTCTTATTGACCATGCTCATTGTGAAAGAAAAGCAGCAGGAGTAGCTATTCAATTGATGTTTAGATATCCATCTGAACCAAATCTGGCAGAACTTCTAAGTCCAATAGCGAGAGAGGAATTAGAGCATTTTGAAAAAATACTTTATTTTTTAAAGGATCTTGGACATTCTCTTGAGTCCTTAAAACCACCTCCATATGGAGCTGAATTGTCCAAGAATATAAGAAAGGAAGAGCCCAATAGAATGCTTGATAGTTTCTTAATAGCAGGACTTATTGAAGCAAGAAGTCATGAAAGATTAAGCTTGCTTGCGCTGAATTCTGAAGATAAATCTTTTAAATCTCTTTATGAGTCTCTGCTTGAGAGTGAGGCAAGACATTTTGGAGTTTACTGGAAACTAGCACAAACTAAATTCTCTAAAAAACAAACTTTCAAAAGGTTAGAGGAATTGTCTGAAATTGAGTCATCAATACTAGCTGAAACTTTTGTATTGCCAAGGGTACATAGCTAAAGTTAATCAAATAAAAATGATAATAAACAAGTTCTTAAGTTTACTTAATCGATATAAAACTGATTTACCAACATTCACCATCGTTGGTGTAGGCCCTGGAGATCCATCGCTTTTAACAATTGCTGCTGTGGATGCAATAAAAAAAGCGAAAGTTATAGTTTTCCCAATATCAGATGATAATAAAAAGAGTTTTGCTGCGGAAATAGTCAAGAAATACACCAAATTTAAAAAAAATATCCCTATCATCTTTCCAATGGCTAGGAAGGATTTTGATCCAGATGAAATATGGTTAAGTGCTGTAGAAAAAATTGTGAAATTTATACAAAATGGCGAATCAGTTGTTTTACTTTGTCTTGGAGATACTTCGCTATTTGCAAGTTCTTCTAATATTTTGAGGTTAATAAAAAAAAATCACGCTGAAATTATTACCAAAACCATACCTGGTATTTCTTCTGTGTCAGCAGCAGCAGCTTTGAATAATTTTGATTTGGTAAAAAAAGGGGAGACCTTGATCATTAAAGAATGTCCTTCCTTAGAATCTGAATTAACAACCCTAATTAGGGAAAGTAAGGCAAATAAAACGGTATTGGCCATTATGAAAGTTGGCAAAAGATGGAATTTAGTCAGGGAAATTTTAAAAAAAGAGAATATAATCAAAACGTCATTAATAGCTTTAAGTGTTGGGATGCCTGATCAAATTATTCAATATGCATCCCAATATAAAGAGGAATTTATGCCTTATTTTTCTTTGATTTTGATAAGGTTTGAATAATGCAAAAAAAAGAAAAATTATTTGAAAATCAATTTACATGGCCAATATGTAAGGATCTATTATTTCTTATTCTTGAAGATAGGGTTAGTGATGTTTTTGTTTGTGAATTGGTTTGGGAAAGACTTTTTTATACTAGAGAAATAAGAGTAAATAATTGGGTTTCTAGCGCATTAACTCCTTTTTATTGGGCAGAAAAATTTGAAAAAGCTCCTCAAATCATTTCAGAGCGTCCAGCCTCAGTACATTTGACTCGTTCAATTCCAAAAGGCTATAAACAGGGATTGAAAAATTTTCTTAATTTTAAAGGTTATAAGATTAATGAACTTTATCCAAGAAGAACTAGAAGAGCGACGGCAGTAAATTGGTTGATTTATTGGGCGATTGAAAATGATTGTTTTTCAAAAGATAGTGGATTAATGCCAAGTCCTAGTTCAACGCCTGTTAATCCAGTTAAAGGACATTTTGGCGATCCAGAAATTAAATAAATTTTTTTGAAAAAGGTAAATGATTCTATTAAAGGTATAGTTGTAATGGATACTACTTTCTTTGGAGAGAAGAATTGATTCTTCCTACAATAGCAATTATCGGAAGACCAAACGTTGGGAAATCTACCTTAGTTAATCGTCTTTGCCAAAGTAATGATGCAATAGTATTTGATAAGCCTGGTGTTACAAGAGATAGAACTTATCAAAATGCTTCATGGGGAGGTAAGGAATTTCAAATAGTTGATACTGGAGGTTTAGTTTTTGATGATGATAGTGAATTTCTCCCAGAGATAAGGACACAAGTTTTCTTGGCTCTAGAGGAGGCTTCACTCGCGTTACTCGTGGTAGATGGGAATCAAGGCGTTACTGATGGTGATTTATCAATAGCAAAATGGTTAAGAAACTCAAGCTGTAAAACTATTGTTGCTGTTAATAAATGCGAATCGACTACTTTAGGAATATCCCTAGCTTCGGAGTTCTGGAAATTAGGATTGGGCGAACCTAATCCTGTTTCGGCTATTCATGGTTCAGGTACTGGAGATCTTTTAGATCTCGTTATTGGCGAACTTCCTGAAAGTAATATCCAGGATGATGGAGAAAAGATAATGATGTCAATTATTGGTAGGCCTAATGTTGGCAAATCTAGTTTGTTAAATTCAATCTGTGGAGAAAAAAGAGCAATAGTTAGTGATATAAGTGGGACGACAACTGATTCAATAGATACGCATATTAAAAAAGGTGATAATCATTGGAAAATTATTGATACTGCAGGGATTAGAAGAAAGAAAAATGTTAAATATGGAACTGAATTCTTTGGTATTAATAGGGCTTTTAAATCTATAGATAGAAGTGATGTTTGTGTTTTAGTTATAGATGCTATAGATGGAGTAACTGATCAAGACCAGAAGCTGGCTGGTCGCATAGAAGAACAAGGCAGAGCTTGTATAATTGTTGTTAATAAATGGGATCTTGTAGAAAAAAATAGTTCAACAATTTATCAAGTAGAAAAAGAACTTAGATCTAAACTTTATTTCTTACACTGGTCAAAAATGATTTTTACATCTGCCCTAACTGGTCAAAGAGTTGATAATATTTTTGAGCATGCTCTTAATGCTGTAAATCAACATAGAAGAAGAGTTACAACATCTGTAGTTAATGAAGTACTTAAAGAATCAATCAGTTGGAAAAGTCCTCCAACGAAGAGAAGCGGCAAGCAAGGTAGGCTTTATTACGGTACTCAAGTAAAGAACAAGCCTCCCACTTTTACTCTTTTTGTAAATGACCCTAAATTATTCGGAATAACTTATAGAAGATATATTGAAAAACAAATTAGAGTAAATTTAGGCTTTGAAGGCACACCCCTCATTTTACTGTGGAGAGGAAAACAGCAAAGAGCTTTAAATAAAGAAGTCGAAAGAGAAAATATTGAGTTAATTCAAAAAGATTAATGAATTTGCTAACCAAATTTTCTGTTGGTCAATACGTTCATGGTAATAGAAGTTGGCTAAGAATTATAGATAGTAGATTAAAAATAATTATTGTAATGATATTTTTAATCACTCCAATTTGGGCAGGTCCAATATGGAGATTAAGTTTAGTTGGTTTTTTACTATTAATTACTTTTTTAAGTTTATTGCCATCTAGAGTATGGTGGAGATCATTATTTTTTCTCTCATGTTTGTCACTATTAATTGGATGTATATCAATACTTGCCTCGTCTGATATTCAATCTCTTGATGGCTACTTAAGAAATCCCAATGAGTTGCAAGTAGTACTGGAAAGCGAAAAAGAATGGAATATTTTGCAAATTCCTGAGCAGAAGATATTGTTTATTAATTTTGGCCCCTACAACTTATCAAGAAAAGCCTTTGAACTAGGAATAAAAACCTCCACTTTGATATTTACCGTTATTCATAGTGTGAATTTGATGCTTTTAACCACATTGCAGGAAGACATTGTATGGGGATTGAGTTGGTTTATGTATCCATTAAGAAAGATTGGATTGCCAACTAGTAAGTGGCTTTTTCAATTGTTAATTGCATTACGTTTTATTCCTCTAGTGCAGGAAGAACTTCAAAATATCATTAAATCAGTGTCAGTTAGATCAATAAATGTTCGAAATTTAGGATTAAAGAAATCCTTTAATGTTTTATTAATCTTAGTGGAAAGGTTATTTCAAAATATATTTCTGAGAATTGATCATGGGGCAGAATCATTACTCTCAAAGAAAAAAATTATTATAAAAACTAACAGATTTAGAACTCTTTATCCTTCAAAATCTCTTAATGTAATTGTTAATACATTATCGATTTGTTTTATTTGCATAGCAATTTTTCTTAGAAAACTGTATGGTGCATTATAAATAACACAATATTTTAGGTTTGAGTTCTGAGCGTTATTTAAACCATCCAACATTTGGTATGTTATACCAAGTTTCTCCTGGAAATGATGGGAGAGATATTTATGCGACTTTATACGCTCAAAAAATGTTTTTCTTGGTAGAAGTTCGACAAAGAGAAGTTTTTTTTGAAGTTATACCTTATTTAGATGCCCGTAATCAGGCTGAATTGAACCTTCAAAAAGCTAGAAGAAAAGGATCTGAAGAGCTATCTAAATGGGAGAATTTATTTACGCAAACTTTCTTATAAAAGGTGAACCCTGAAAATTATTTAAAAATAAAAAATAAAATCCCATCGAATGTAAATATTCTTGCAGTAAGTAAAGGATTTAAAAGTCAAGAAATCAAAACTATTCAAAATATTGGTCAGAATGATTTTGGTGAAAGTAAGGTTCAAGAGGCGTTTGAAAAACAATTAATCTTAAAAGACATTAAAGAAATAAATTGGCACTTTATTGGAAGAATTCAAAGTAATAAGATAAGAAAGATAGTGCAAAATTTTAAATATATTCATTCAGTAGATTCATTTGAAAAATTGCAAAAGATTTCTAATATTTCATGTGAAGAAAAGAAATATCCATTAATAATGTTGCAGGTTAAGTTGAGTGATGACCCTACTAAAGGAGGTTTTAATCCTGAATTTTTAATATTGAAATGGAGAGAAATCCAAAAGCTGAAAAATATTTCATTAACCGGTTTGATGACTATTAATCCCAAAGGACTTAGCTCTAAAGAAAATTCAGGGTTGTTCAAAAAATGTCGTGATCTCGCTGATTCACTGCAGTTACCAGATTGTTCCATGGGAATGTCAGGTGATTGGGAGGAAGCTATTGACTCTGGATCAACTTGGTTAAGATTAGGTTCATTAATTTTTGGTAGGAGATCCTAATTAGTTATTTTTTTATAAAAATCTTATCTATAAACTTGCAGTAAAGTTCAACTAACGTTATCTAAGTATAGGTAGTTTATTCATCTAAAAAATGAATCTATTGCTTAAGGTTCTTAAACCTTAGTAATCAATTTCAAGAGGATTTAAAAGTGTCACTTATTTCTAGATTAAAGGCAGTTGTTGCAGGGGATGAGTATCTCGATGATGATTTTGATGAGTTGGATTATGCTTCAGAGGATGAATTAAATGATAATAATAATTTCAAACAAAATTCCGGGAATCCAAATGCTCTCGCAAATTCAAATCCATTTGACTTTATGAATAATAACAGATCATCTAAAGTGGTTGGTATGCCGGGAATTTCTAATTCATCTTCAGAAGTAAGCTTAATGGAACCAAGAAGTTTTGATGAGATGCCTCAAGCTATACAAGCATTAAGAGAGAGAAAAACCGTAATTCTTAATTTAACTATGATGGATCCTGATCAAGCTCAAAGAGCGGTTGATTTTGTTGCTGGTGGCACATATGCAATTGATGGACATCAAGAGAGAGTCGGCGAAAGTATTTTTCTTTTTGCGCCAAGTTGTGTAAATGTAACTAGTTCATCTCCAGAAGAAGCTTCTCCTTCTTCTGTGCCCACAGATAACACACCCAAATATAGTTTGGGCAAAAATACTACCCCTGAACCAGCATGGGGTAATTCTAAATTAAGCGCTTATTCATGATTAATCTGTGATTGATAAAATTGCGATTATTGGTTTTGGAAATATTGCAAGTGCTATATTAACTCCCCTATTAGATAACAAATTAATTCAGCCAGAGAATGTTTTTTGTCTTGTAAATTCAGAAAAAAGTTTAGAAAATATTAAAAAAAATTATAAATATAATATCAACGTTTATAAATCAGGTTCTAAAGACTCCAAAATAATTTGGGATTGTCAATATAAACTTCTTTCGATAAAACCCCAACAATTTGATGATATAAGCGAGGCCCATCATGCAAGAAACAAGGGCAATTTAATAGTTTCAATTCTTGCTGGGGTTTCAATAAATAGACTTACTCAAAAGTTCCCTAATCATAGATGTGTAAGGGTAGTTACAAATATTCCAATAACTATTGGAAAAGGTTTAACAGGAATTTCTTGGGGAGAAGAAATTACAGAAGATCAGAAAAAATTTACAAAAAAATTATTTGAAAATACCAGTAAAATTTATGAATTTACTGAAGATTACCTTGATATATTTTTAGCCTTAACTTCATCAGGGCCTGCAATTATTGCTTTAATTATAGAGGCATTAAGTGATGGAGGATTGAGCGGTGGATTACCAAAAATACTTTCAGAGGAACTCGTTATGGAAATGATACTTGGGACTACTAGTCTAATAAAAGAAAATAAACTAACTACTTCTGAGCTTAAAAATTTAGTAACTTCTCCAGGTGGAACAACTATTTCTGCTTTAAGGGTTTTAGAAAAAAAGAGTGTAAGGTCAGCATTAATTGAATCAATAGTTTCAGCTAGTAATAGAAGTAAAGAGTTTCGTTAGTTTGTGAAGTTACTTTTTAAGTTCATGTAAACTTTCTCAAGTGAATTTATATTTTTAGTAATTGTATATTTATCAAGTACTCTTTCTCTAGCTTTTTCTCCAAGATCCTTTGTAAATGAGGGATGTTCTACAAGAATTGGGATTATAGTTTTCAATTGTGCAGCTACACTATCTGTTGAAATCACTATTCCTGCTCCGTTATCTAAAACTTCACCATCAGCACCGGCATCTGTGGCTACACATGCAGTACCAGTAGACATTGCCTCTAAAAGTGATAATGACAAACCCTCTACTAAGCTTGGTAAGAAAAATACTTCTGCTATTTGCATTATCGCAACCCTAGTTTCCAAATCTAACTCCGCACCCCACCAAATTAATTTCTCATTACTAAGGTTTGAAAAGCTATTTTCAAGTGTGGGCTTCATTGGGCCATCTCCAACAATAACTAATTTGCAGTTATTATTTTTTGTTTGCCGCCAAGAGCGTAATAGTGCCTCGATATTTTTCTCATTGGCAATTCTTCCCATATATAAAAAGATTCTTTCGTTTCCAAGTTTGTTTTTTACCTGATCATATTTTTTATTTCTTTCGGAAAAAGGTTTCCAAATATTTTCATCAACGCCGTTTGGAATAATTATTTGTTTTTCTTTAGGTACTCCTAATTTCTCAAGAACATTTTTTTGAGGTTCAGAAAAAATAATTATTTTATCGAACTTTGCTAAAGAAGGAGCATAAAGTTGATATGTTAATTGTTGCGTACTCGCAGTTAAATTTCTATTTTTTGCATCAAATGGTGGGTGAAATGTTCCTATAAGTGGAATATTAATTTCATTGCAAAGCTCTGGAAGTCTAAAGTCTAAAGGAGATAAAGTTAGGCTTGCATGTACTATGTCAGGTTTTAACCTTTCCAATGATAGCCTCAGCTCTTTTTCTGCTCTTGGCGAAGGTATTGTGTAAACTTGAGATTTAATTAAATATGGAAGACTTACATCTGGATCATTTGCGAGAAATAATGGGTTTGATGAATTTGAACTAGAGGGATTGTCGAAATGAATAAAACTAATTTTATGCCCTCTGGCCTTCAATTCCTTAGTCGTTGAATTGCCATAGGTCACATTTCCACAAAAAGGGGATTTTTTACCCAACCAGGCAATATGAACCACATTAATTGAATTAGCTACTTATAAAGTTAACAGTAAGAGCAGCTATGATCATAATTTTAAAATTTATTAATGGTTCAAGAAAATGCTAATTATATATTTCTCTCAACATTTTTAGTGAAGATAATTCCTTCTCAAGTTGAGTAGAGATCCAAGTCTCAATAATAAATAATATTTTAAGCCAGACTTTTTTAGGTCCCAATAACTCTCCATTAGATTTTATTGGTAATTCGGGGAAAAGAAGTCTCTGTAATAAAGCAACTTCAGATGCATTTATTTTTAGATTACTTTGAGGATCTTCTATTGATGAAAAACCTTCAGTTGGCAAAAAATAACAACTCCATTCCCAATTTCCTAAAGGGGGAATAATAGGTTCTCCCGTTTTACAGCAATGATGAATTGGTAAATTAATACCCCCTATGGCTAATAGATGGATTAAAGATTGAATACTCATTGAGAGCATCTTAATATCTTCTTCTTTAGATTCTTCATATAAATAAATCCTATCTAGATGTGCAAGAACACAAGATAAATAGTTTTGTTGCTTATCATTATTACCTACTAATAAAAAAGTTAATTCATTTATTGCTTGTGCGGCTGCAAGACATTCAATACTTTTACCTAAACCAGAATAGCTTTTTAATATTTTAATTTGACGTACAGATTTAAGATTTCTTTTGCCAAAAATCTGCAGACTTAAATATGTTAATGGAGTTGCTGCAGCAAGACTACTTTTTGGACGCCTAGCGCCAGGTGCAGCCAATCTAACTATCCCTTGCTCATCGGTAAGAATAGTTATTAATCTATCATTCTCGCCTAATGGAGAAGCTTTAATACAGAGACCCTCTAGTCTGCACTCACCAGTACCAGACATTTAAATAACCTTTATTTCTTGGAAAATCTCACAAAAATTAGAAGTACCCACGGAAGTAATTCCACTATCAAACAAATCAATAACTTGTGTCAGTTTTTTTATGCCACCTACAACTTTGATTTGATTTTGTGAACCTGTTATTTTTAGGATTTCAGCTACATCATTCAATGTAATAGGAGGCCCAAAGCCGTCTCCAAATTGGAAATTTTTTATTCCTAATTCTAAAGATATTTCTATTGCATTAGAAAAAAAATCTTCTTGTAGTTTTGATTTGTTTATGATTATTGAAATTGGTAATCCAGATAACTTAACTTGTTCAATTTCAGCAGCGAAAGTTTCTAAATTCCTCTTGGATAAATTGATAAAGTTTGGGGTATATTCAATTCCTGTTGCACCCTTATCTTTTGCAAAACAAACTAATTCTTCAATAAATGTAACTGGTAAATCTGCTAAAGGGTAAGAAATAAGTGCGTTTATATTCGCGCTGTAATTACCCAAAAGGTTTTTAAAATCATCCAAATAATTCAGTGAAGTAGAAATATTCTTGATATTGTATTTTTTTATTAAATCGCAATTCAAACAGAAATCTTCCCAAGTTAGATAGGGGTTAATAATAATCGCATGAATTTTCTTGTGTAATTCATATTCAATATTGGGCATTTAAAAGTTATTTAGATTGAATCAGTCCATAACCTCCATGATTCCTCTTATATATAACTTGAAGTTCATTATTTTTATTATTTCGAAAAACATAAAAATCATGATCAATTAGATCTAATTGTTTTCTTGCTTCGTCTGATGAAATTGGATTCATTTCAAAGTATTTATTTTTTATAGATGGCTCAGGCAGACTTGCTTCTAATCCATCTTTAAGTAAAGCTTCATCTAAAAATCTTGATTCTTTATTTTCAGTTAAGAAAGACTCTTTATTTTTAAATTGATTATGATGTATTGTTTTATTGTTTCTTTCTTTGTATTTACGTAATTTTCTACAAAGTTTATTTGAAACTAAATCAATGCTTGAGTATAGATTTTCAGATTTTTCTTCGGCTCTAATTACGGTACCATTTGCAAAAATAGTAACTTCTGCAGTCTGGAAGGAGACTCTTGGATTTTTTTCTATTGAAAGGTGTATGTCGGCTTCTTTAACGATATCCTTGTAGTGAAGAGTTGCTTTTTCTATCTTTGCCTCAGTATATTTTTTTAATGCTCCAGTGAGCTCAAGATTTTTTCCATGGATTAAAATTTTCATAACAAATCTAAAAATATTTACTTACTTTCTAAATCTACTTAAATATGGTTAATAGAACAGCAATAATTAAACAACCTGATAATATTTCTTTTTTCAATGATGTTTATAAATTACAAAAAGAATATCAGGAGGCATTGATTTTAGATAACTCTAACCCTGATTTTATTTGGATAGGTGAGCATCAACTCTGTTATACGTTGGGTAGAGGATCTAATTACGATAATTTATTATTTTCTTTGAATGATGATAATTATAATGTTTATAAGATTGATAGAGGTGGTGAGGTTACTTGTCATATGCCAGGACAATTAGTAACTTACTTGGTGTTAGATTTGAAAAATTTTAATAAAGATTTAAATTGGTATTTAAGAAAAATTGAAGAAATTATTATAAAAATTCTTGGAACTTTTAATATTGATTGTCATTCAAGAGAAGGGTTCACTGGTGTTTGGATAGGGAATAAGAAAATTGCTTCAATTGGAATTGGTTGCAAAAGATGGATTACAATAAACGGATTTTCAATCAATATTGACTGCGACTTAGAAAACTTTAATAAAATTATTCCTTGCGGAATAGAAAATTGTCTTATGGCAAATATGATTGATTACAATAAAAATTTAAATATTCAAGAAGTCAAGAGAATTGTTAAAAAAATCATTCAGGAAGAATTTAATTTTGATTTTGTATCAAAATAGAAATTAAAATTTCAAAATCAATTTAATATGAGTGATTTAGCATATTGGCCTTCAGCCAAACCTCCTTCTAAAAAAGATAAATTTGCTAAAAATAGAGATTTTATTGAAAACCTTGATCATATAGATCAAATTTGGGAAAAATTAAAATTAAAGTGTGGTGATACTTTAGCTGTTTGCGATTTAAGAGGGAAATACAAAGAAAAATTTTCTTATTCTGAGCTAGCTGATTTAATAACAAAAGTCTCTTTTTCTTTTAAAAATTATGGTTTAGTAAAGGGGGATGTAGTTACTGTAATTTCTGAAAATTCTCCAAGGTGGCTAGTCGTAGATCAAGGCTTAATGCGTTTAGGAGCTATAAATGCAGTGAGGGGTATTAATTCTCCTTCAGTGGAATTAGACTATATCATTGAGCACTCTAATTCAGTAGGTCTAATAGTTCAATCTAAGGAGATTTGGCTAAAGTTAAACAACAAAGAAGAATTAAAAAAAAGACTGAAATTTATAATTAATTTAGAAGATGAACAATTTGAAAGTTTAATAAGTTGGAGTAAATTTATAAGTTCAGTAGAAAAAGAAAATTCTCAAAATAATAATCTTGAAAAATTTAATCCAGAAATTGATGATGTCGCTACTATTCTTTACACTTCTGGGACAACAGGAAAACCTAAAGGGGTCCCCTTGACTCATGCAAATTTTTTACATCAAATAATCAATTTAGCCTATATCGCTGATCCAGAACCCGGGACCTCTGTATTAAGCGTGTTGCCTATCTGGCATTCTTATGAGAGGAGTGCTGAATACTTCTTTTTTTCATGTGGTTGTTCTCAATACTATACAATTCCAAAATTTCTGAAAGATGATATTACAAAAGTCAAACCTGTTGTCATGGCCACTGTCCCAAGACTATGGGAGGCAATACATGATGGTTTTTTTCAGGCATTGAAAAAAATGCCTTCCAAAAAGCAAAAACTTATTAAGTTTTTGATAAGTAATAGTTCGGTTTTCAAAAGAAGTCTTAGAAAGATAAGAAATGTAGATATAAATCAAATAACTTTTAAATCAAAAATCCCCTTACTGGGTTCTTTTATTAGCCGATATCCTTTACATAAATTGTCTACTATTTTTTTATGGCCGAATATTCTTAGACAACTATGCGGAGAAAAACTGAAATTTCCCATTAATGGTGGAGGTGCATTGCCAGAACATGTAGATCTTTTTTTTGAATCTTTAGGTGTAGATGTTTTGGTGGGATATGGACTCACAGAAACTAGTCCAGTATTAACTTGTAGGAGAAGAGAATTAAATGTTAGAGGATCATCTGGGCAGCCTCTTTCATTTACTGAAATCAAAATAGTGAATGATGATAAAAAAAAGATTCTGAAGTTCAGAGAAGTCGGGAAAATTTTTGTTAGGGGGCCGCAAGTAATGAAAGGTTATCTTAATAATGAAATAGCTACAAATGATGTTTTATCCAAGGATGGTTGGTTTGATACTGGTGATTTAGGTTTTCTAATACCAAATGGTTCTCTCTTTATAACAGGAAGAGCCAAGGATACAATAGTGCTATCAAGTGGTGAAAATATAGAACCGAATCCGCTAGAGACTGAAATTCTTAGTTCTGAATTTATTAATCAGATTCAATTAGTAGGACAAGATAAGAAATGTTTAACAGCCCTTGTAGTTCCTAATGTCGAATTGGTTAAAAGCAAGTTTTTGGAAGAAGACCTTTCAAAATTAAACCTGAATAAGAAAATTGGTACATTTTTTAAATCACAAATTAATAATTTGCTCAAAAGTCGATTAGGAGCAAGATCAGAAGAACAAATATTAGATTGTTATTTTGTTGATGCCTTTACTCTAGAAAATGGGTTATTAACACAAACTCTTAAACAAAAAAGAAAAGAAATAGAAAAAAAGTATTCATTACAAATAGAAAATATGTATGAAAACAAATTTAGTAAGAAAATTTGATTCGTTCTATCTATATTGAAAAGGTAATTTAATTTTTTATGGAAACAAAAAACTCAATATCTATAAAGCGCTCAATAGCTATTAAAGCTGTAGTTACACCAACTTGGAAGGAAGATGCTGAAAAAGAATTAAGTAAAGCAATTTCAAACATTGATCAGCAATTATCGCAACTGGAGCAAGAGGGGCAGCAAATAGTAAATAATATTAGATCCCAATCGGTTAATCCCCTAGATCCAAGGGTTCAAGAACAGGTTAGTCAGGTGCAACAACAAGTCGCAGCAAAACGAAATGAAATTGAAGAACAAAAAAGAAATCTTCTTCAACAACAGAGTCAAGTTCGCGAATTAAAAATGGACGAAATTGTTGATCAAGGGCAAGTGGATAGTTTCTGTGATGTCACTGTGGGAGACAATCTTATTGAAAAAATGCAAGTATCGATTACGGTTAAGGATGGAGTTATTCAATCTATAGATAATAATTAAAGAGAAGATTTAGTATTTTTGATACATATAAGTAAATCTTAATTTCGAAAAGTTTGAAATTCTAATCGATCTAAATTATTACTTTCTTAAGTTTTAAGAGTTTCCACTGTGAACATGATTTCGTATAATTGAAACAAGAGTTTAAAGGGTTCTTAACCATAAAAACTTTAGGAAGTTTGGTAGAAATCCCTTGAAACTTATGCAATAACAATATTCTTATGTCTCACGAAGATTAAATGCTTTAGTCATACAAAGACATTTACCCCGTAGACACCCCGTAGACACCAAATTATAAAAATACTAGTTTCAGTTATACACATTATTCTTGCTCTATGAAATAGACAGGAGTGTAGACATTAATTAGGATATATTTAAAAAAATATTCAGAGTATATTTCAAGGTCAAATAGATTTTATGAAATTATTAACTTGGAATTGTAATCTAAATCTTGCCCAAAAATTTCAAATTTTAGAACCATATAATTCCGATATTTTTATTATTCAAGAATGTGAGAGATTAAAAACTAACTTTTTTCCTAATTATGATTATTTCTGGGTAGGTAAAAATGAGAAAAAAGGTCTTGGTATCTTGGTCACAAAAAGTTTGAAAGCAAGAATAAGTCACTTTAATAATCAAAATTTGATTTATTTTCTTCCTTTAGAAACTGAACTTACAAATGTTTTAGGAGTTTGGGCATTCAATCATAGAGCATCAAAATTTGGAAGACAATTCAGTGGATATACTTCTTATGCTTTGTCTTTTTATAAAAAATGGTTAGTGCAATCAAATAAATTTATTTTGGGTGGAGATTTTAATAATTCTGTTTTATGGGATAAAGGGGACAAGCAGAATAATTTTTCGAATATTGAATCTTTTTTGCAAAATTTAGATTATAAAAGTGTTTACCATAATCAATTTAATGAAGAATATGGATATGAAAAACAACCAACTTTTTTTCATACTAAAAAGGAAAATAAGTCTTATCATATTGACTTTCTATTTCTAAAAGCATTAAATGCTCAAAGAGTTGAACTAGGTTCTTATTCGGAATGGATTAAATTTAGCGATCATATGCCTTTAATATGTGAGGTTCAATAATCACCTTCATTCAATCAGCAATTTAAATAAAAAAAATAAGAGGGCATTTGTTTGCCCTCTTCGAGTCGTATGCACCTCGCTGTCCACAAAGTCGATGAAGTGCTTTTGACTCCTGAATTATTTCTACTCCTACTGAACGAGAAAAGATAGTCGTGACAACCACAAAGCAATTCTACTCGGGTAATAATACTCTATGAATTTCAAGTTAATAGGAGGACAATATAGATATAGATCTAGGAGGTCTTATGAAACTATTCAATCAATTTAACATTCTTCCAAGATACTTAACTGCATTTAATTATGCAGGATTAAATCTAAACGAAACTCCAAAAGAACTTGAGAAATGCACCCCTGAGTTTCAAAACTTTTGGGAGAAAGAATGTAGAGAACATCCAACAAATCAAAATTGTTTAATTTACTGCGACTAAGGTTAAATTATTAATCCTTGTTCAATTAAAGTTTTTGATCACTTGTAACTCGATATCCTTTTTATTACTTTCTTAATCTTCCATGGTTCCCTGTAGAACTTGTTTTTGTATAATATGAATATCAGTTTGTAGGTGTTTAAGCGTCAAGAAAGTTAGACACTTTCCTAGACACCACGACCAAACCCATTGCAAATACTACTGCACTATGTCTCACGAAATATTCATGCCTGCCTTGAGTTCTACTATGACGGAGGGCAAGATTGTGGAATGGTTGAAAAATCCAGGAGATAAAGTTGAAAGAGGCGAATCTGTCTTGGTTGTAGAATCTGACAAGGCAGATATGGATGTTGAATCTTTTCAAGATGGATATCTTGCGGCTGTTTTAATGCCTGCCGGCAGCACTGCACCAGTAGGAGAGACTATCGGTCTTATTGTAGAAAATGAGGATGAGATAGCTTCTGTTCAAGAACAAAATAAAGGAAATCAAACCGAAGTTTCTAGTTCGGATCAACTTGAATTGGTAAGCAATAAAACTGAAGAAAAACCTGTTGTTCAAAGTGAAATTGTTGAAAAACAAGAAAAAGAAGTCGTATTAATGAGTGAAAAGGCATCCTCATCTTTTAATAGTGATCAATTAAATGCTGCTACGAGTAATGTTTCTTCGAGGGTGATTGCATCTCCAAGAGCTAAAAAACTTGCCTCTCAAATGGGTGTTGATTTAGCAAAGGTTCATGGATCTGGACCTCACGGAAGGATTCAAGCCGATGATATTTTAAAAGCTAATGGCCAACCAGTCTCTATACCATGGATAGGTGAAGGTGGTTCTCCTGCAAGTATACCTGGTGCAAATTTGGGAGTTGATAGTAAACCAGAAACTTCAGGAAATAGTTTTGGTAATCCTGGAGAGACAGTTCAATTTAATACTCTTCAAAAAGCGGTAAATAAAAATATGGAATCTAGTTTAGATGTGCCATGTTTTAGGGTGGGTTATTCCATTAACACAGATAAATTAGATAATTTCTACAAAAAAGTAAAACAGAACGGAGTAACTATGACTGCTTTACTAGTAAAGGCAGTTGCAAAGACACTAAAAAAACATCCTCAAGTTAACTCAAGTTTTTCAGAGAATGGAATTTCTTATCCAGAAAATATAAATATTGCTGTTGCTGTTGCGATGGAAGATGGTGGACTAATAACTCCAGTTTTAAAAGAACCATGCAATACTGATTTATTTGAATTGTCTAGGGAATGGAAAGATCTCGTAAAAAGATCTAGATCAAAACAATTAGAACCTGATGAATACTCAACGGGAACCTTCACTTTATCTAACCTTGGGATGTTTGGAGTTGATAGATTTGACGCAATTCTTCCTCCAGGTACCGGTGCTATTTTAGCCATAGCATCATCGAAACCAACCGTTGTTGCTAATAGTGATGGTTCAATATCGGTTAAAAAAATAATGCAAGTAAATCTAACAGCTGATCATAGAGTGATCTATGGAGCTGATGGAGCTTCATTCTTAAAAGACTTGGCTTCCCTAATTGAAGATGACCCAGCGACTCTTGTCTCCTAAATTTAATTGATTTCTCAAATTAATAATGAAGAAAGAGATTATAAGCTTGAAGCTTATGATTATTTACTTGATCCTTCATTAATTGCTAGTAAACCTTCTGCAATTAGGCATGAATCAAGATTGATGATAGTTAGAAATAGTTTTTTAGAAGAAGACTGTTTAACTAATAAATTTACCAAGAATCTTTTAGATGAATTTAGAGAAGGGGATCTTGTAATTGTAAATAATACTAAAGTTATGAAAGCTAGGTTAAAGGTTGAATTAGAAAATGAGACATTAGTAGAATTATTAGTTTTAGAAAGATCCTATGAATGTGTTTGGTTATGTTTGGCAAAGCCAGCAAAAAAGTTAAAAATAAATAGAAAATTAAAATTAAAATCTCCATTAGCACAAGATATCAATTTGATTGTTGAAGGAGTTGATGAAGAAACTGGAGGGAGATTTATTAAATTTCCGGAAAATATAACTTGTCTCAATTCAATGAATGAACTTCTTGATAAATACGGGGAAATCCCTCTTCCTCCTTATATAAAAAATTCCGAAGAAGAATCTTTTCATGAGAAAAGTTATCAAACTGAGTATGCAACAAATCCGGGGGCAGTTGCTGCACCAACAGCTGGTTTACACTTAAGCAAAAGTCTTATTTTCAATCTAAAAAAAAAAGGCGTAATAATCTTACCGATAACTTTGCACGTGGGTTATGGAACATTCAAACCAATTGATCAAGAAGATTTAAGTAACTTAAAACTTCACAAAGAATGGGTAAGTGTTAATAAGGAAGTAGTGGAGGAAATAAAAAGAATAAAGAAAACAGATAGAAAAATAATTGCTATTGGTACAACTAGCGTAAGAGCTCTTGAAAGTTGTTATTCTAACGAAATTAATGACTTTATTCCCATAGCTAAATACGTAGATTTAGTAATTAAGCCAGGTTATAAATTTAAGGTAGTTGATGGATTATTAACTAATTTTCATCTCCCTAAAAGTTCATTATTACTTTTAGTAAGTGCAATGATAGGTAGAGAAAGATTATTAGATCTATATAAAAAAGCCATAAAAGAAAAATTTAGATTCTTCTCTTATGGCGATGCGATGTATATTTCACCAGATTCACTACTGGAGAAAAAATAGATTTAGGCTTTGACTGGTTCTTGAATGATTCCGCTTGGAACTTCAGTAAACATAATTGATGATAAATACCTTTCTGCTAAATCAGGCAGAACAACTACAATTGTCTTCCCAGCATATTCATCTTGTTCAGCTAATCTAACAGCAGCAGCAGCGGCAGCCCCACAAGATATTCCTACTAATAGACCTTCCTCTTTAGCTAACCTGAGAGCCATCTCAATTGATTCGTCATTTGTTACTTGTTCGACCTTATCAACAATTGATAAGTCAAGGTTCTTAGGAATAAATCCTGCTCCAATTCCTTGGATTTTATGTGGTCCGGATTTAACCTCTTCTCCATTCATTGTCTGTGTAATAACAGGACTGTGTGATGGTTCTACAGCTACAGAAGTAATATTCTTGCCCTTCTCTTGCTTAATGTATCTTGAAACTCCTGTAATTGTGCCGCCAGTTCCAACCCCTGCAACTAGGACATCAATTTCACCATCGCAATCATCCCAGATTTCTGGTCCAGTAGTTTTGAAATGAATTTCAGGGTTTGCTGGATTATCAAATTGACCTGGCATGAAATATTGAGAAGGATTACTTTCTGCAATTTCTTTAGCCTTAGCTATTGCTCCAGGCATACCTTTAGATGCCTCTGTTAAAACAATTTCAGCACCCAACACTGCCATAACCCTTCTTCTTTCAATTGACATGGATTCTGGCATTGTAAGGATCAGTTTATAACCTCTTGCTGAAGCAGTAAAAGCTAGAGCAATTCCTGTATTTCCAGAAGTTGGCTCAACAATAGTTTTGTCTTTTGTAAGTTTCCCACTTTTCTCGGCATCCCAGATCATGTTTGCGCCGATCCTACATTTGACACTATAAGCGGGGTTTCTACCTTCAATTTTTGCAAGTACTGTAGCTTTCGCGTTTTTAGTAACTGATTTTAATTTTACTAATGGAGTGTTTCCAATAGCAAAACTGTTGTCCTCATAAATTTTTGCCATTTATATATTTAGAAAATATATATTAATACTAACTATTATTCAGAAAAAGAGTATATAAGTTTCTATACGGTAAATACTAGGAATTTAGAAATTATTTAGTGCTTCAGAAAAGGTTTCCCATAATTGATCTTGGTCTTCTAATCCAACTGATACTCTAATAAGGTGCGAGGGTATACCAAAACTTTCAGCCCAATCCAGCTCGTCATAATGAGCTAGTAAAACATAAGGACAAACTAGAGTAAATTTTGTACCTAAACTAGGTCCTTTAGATACTTGTAGAGAATCATAAAATTTCTTAGCTTTGTTTAATCCTCCATTTAATTCAAATGATAATAAGCAGCCGTATCCTCCATCAGAAGTAAGTAAAGAATTAAAATTTGGACAATTTTCAGGATGGAATATATTTTTAATCTCACTATGGGTCTCTAATCTTTTTTTTAATTCTAAACATGCTTTATTTTGTTCAAAAACTCTTTGATTTACATCTCTACTAACTTTCTCTAGATAAACTGTATCTCCATCGGAAAGTGTTGGAAGATTAATCTCGTTTAATGCATTTCTAAATTGATCAATCCATTTGCTTTTTGGATTTAGTATTAATGATCCGGCAAGAATATCACCACTACCTGAAAAAATTTTTGTAAGTGAAGTAAAAACTATATCTGCATGTTCTAGGGAATTTATATTTAAATTTGAACCAATTGTATCGTCAACAATTAAGGGAATATTTAACTTTTTTGCTATTTTTGAAATTTTTTTAATGTTTACACATTTGAGCATTGGATTACTCGGTAGTTCAATAATTAATGCTGATGGATTTATGCTTTTGATTTCAAATTCAATATTCTCGCAATTTTCTTCTGTAATTAACTTGGCTCCATGAAAGATATTCATTGGTAATTTAAGTACATCTACATATGGAAAACCAATTTGGAGTGTTGGTTTAGCTGGAAATAATTTATATATAATTTCTAATGATGTATGCAATGCAGACATTCCAGATGAAGTTAAGTGAATATCATTAGAGTTAATTTTTGTAGATTTAGAAATTCTATTTTTTATTCTGTGAGAACATTCATTTACATAAGATTTGGGGGGGCAATCTTCAAGACCTAGTTCTATAGCAGCAGCCCTTGAAGATATACCAAGACCAGTATGTTGCCAAAAAGATTTTGCATAAATACTTCCTTCTTTTTCAGTTATTAAGAAAGCTAAGTTATCTTTTTTTTCTATTAATGAGAATTGTTCAGAAGTATTTCTATCAATGTATTTTTTTGCTTTAAAAGCTATGCTTTCATTCGGATATGGCCAGATACTTTTATTGTTGTAGTGATTTTCCTTTTTTACTTTTTCGCATAATCTCTTCACAATGGGGTTTAGCCCGAATCTTGGGTAAATGGACTTCAATAAACTCATGCATTCTTGATTTTTTTCCTCGTAATTTATTACATCATTCCAAGTTGGTAATGCTACAGAAACAGCATGAATACTATCAGGAATAGAGTATCCCAACTCTAAATTTTTCCATATAGGGTTTTTAAGTAAATCTCTCAATTTTCAGAATTTATTCAAAGCAAATAAAATGTCTGAGATTAAATCATTTGTATCTTCACATCCAATTGATAGTCTGACAAGAGCATCATCTATCCCTAGTAGATTTTTTGTTTTTTCATCAACAGAGGCATGAGTCATTGTTGCTGGGTGACAAATTAAACTTTCAACTCCTCCAAGGCTTTCTGCAAGCGAGAAATATTTGAGAGATTTGCAAAATTTAAAAGTATCCTCTTTCTTAAGATTTAATTTTAGGGTGATCATCGAACCTCCAGATCTCATTTGCGATTTTGCTAAATTAAATTGAGGATGTTTTTGATTAAAAGGATAAATTACTTTACTAATTATTTTATGATTCTCTAATTCTTCAGAAATTAATTTTGCACTTTGGGTTTGTTGTTCGATTCTTAAAGGAAGAGTTTTTACTCCTCTCGTAATGAGCCAACTATCAAAAGGAGATGGTTGAAGCCCTAGAGCTTTTTGAGAGAAAAGCATCTTACTATTCCATACCTCATTATTTGTCAGTACTGCCCCACCAAGTGCATCACTATGTCCATTAATGAATTTTGTTGTGCTTACGAGTGATAGTGTTGCACCAAGGTCCAATGGTTTTTGAATAAGTGCTGTAGAAAAGGTGTTGTCCACAACTACTGGGATTTGTAGTTTATTCGCTTCATCACAAATCGCCTTAACATCAAGTACCTTCAAAAGTGGATTAGTTGGACTTTCTAGCCATATCAGGGTTGGCTCAAAGTTTGAAATCTTTTTGATATTATTTTCGTTTGTAAAATCTGTGTATAAAACTTCTAGTCCAAATTTCTTGAAAACTTTTTCGAACATCCTCACTGTACAACCATAGAGATTTGACTCGCAGAGTATCTTGTCACCTGATTTTAGTGTTGATGAAATTGCAGTTACCGCGCTAATTCCAGATCCAAAAACTGTACAGTATTTAGAATCTTCTATTGATTTAAGGATGTTTTCTAGAATTCTAAAGTTTGGATTGCCTGATCTGGTGTAGTCGAAATTATCTTTATTTCCATGTTTGAAAGTAGATGTAGAAAAAATAGGAGGCATAACGCATCCAGTTTCTTCTGCAAATGTTTCCCCATGGTGAATAGATAAGGTCTTGAAACCTGGCTTTTTTATATTATTTTCCTTATTTCCCATTATTTTTAAAATAAGAATTAAGTTAAATCTCTCTTTTAAAAAATGAGAGATTTAATAATCCAAAGAAAAGTAGTATTAAACTTTTCTTGAATAATATTCAACAACTAGTAGTTCGTTTATTTCAAGAGCCACCCACTCTCTATCGCATTTCCCATTTATTTTTCCCGTTAATTTAGGCTTGTCTAAATCAAGATGAGGTGGGACATTTGCTAAGCCAGGGAATTCTATATTACCTTCTACAAGTTTTTTGCTTGCTTTGTTTTCTTTAATTCCGATTACATCGCCTGATTTGCATTGATATCCAGCAATATCAAGAACCTTTCCATTAACGGTTACATGGCCATGATTTACTAATTGTCTTGAACCTGGAATGGTACCCCCAAAACCTAATCTAAAACAAACATTATCAAGTCTGTTTTCTAAAAGTCTTAGTAGGTTAGAACCTGTAGATCCTTCTTGAGCTCTAGCTTTTTTCACATAACGTACTAGTTGTTTTTCAGAAACTCCATAATTAAACCTAAGTTTCTGCTTTTCTTCTAGACGAATTGCATATTCTGATCGCTTGCGACGGGCTTGGCCGTGCTGACCTGGAGGATTAGACTTCTTTGAAGCTTTCCTGGTGAGACCTGGTAGTTCTCCCAAGCGACGCGTAACCCTTAATCTGGGGCCGCGGTATCTTGACATAATTTTAAATTAAATAGAAAATTGCAATAAATTGGATAATTGATTAAATTCAATTAAACTAATTACTACTTGAAATGTTATTTTACATCATTAAAGTGTTCAAAACTATTAATAAATCAATTACTTCTATACTTCTTTTTATGATTTCGTTTTATAAAAAGTGGTTTTCTCCTTTTTTTGGACCAAGATGCAGATTTATTCCAAGTTGCAGCTCTTATGGATATGAGGCAATTACTAGACATGGTCCTTGGAAGGGAGGGTGGTTAACTTTAAAAAGATTAAGCAGATGTCATCCTTTAACTCCCTGTGGATGTGACCCTGTGCCTGACTAAATGAATGAAAATATTTATTTTTGTTAGACAGGGATGTTGCCTTTGTGATTCATTAAAAAACAAACTGGCAAAAATAAATCTTAATGAGTTATTTCCTAATTTAGAGGAGCTTAAAGAAATTGATATTGATAGGGTCGATTTATATAAAGATAAATATAAAAAATATGATTATGAAGTACCTGTTATTGCTTTTGAAAGAATTAGGTCCGAGGAGATCATAGAATTGCCTCGCATTTCTCCAAGATTAAAAGATGATCAATTAAAGAATTGGCTTCAAAAAAATATTAGTACCATTCTGGAGAAATAATTTTTTTATATGAGATCTATAAAATTACATAAACTTTTAGATTTGGTAGGAATTATTCCTTCATCAAATCTTATCGATCAAGAAATCAATAATATTTCTTTTAACTCTAAAGAGGTACAAAAAGGAACTTTATTTTTAGGAATGCCTGGTTTAAATGTTGATGGAGGAAAATTTTGTATTGAGGCAATTGAAAATGGCGCAGAGGCCGCCATTATTGGCCCTGCTGCAAAACTGAAAATTGGATCTATTGATCGAGAAAGGATTTTGGTTATAGAGGATAATTTAGATTATATTTTTGGTCAAATAGTCGCTGAGTTTTGGAATAGGCCTTCAAGAAAACTTAAACTTATTGGTGTTACGGGTACAAATGGAAAAACGACGATTACTTTTTTATTGGAATATCTTTTAAAAAAATTAGGAAAAAAAACTGCATTATTTGGGACCTTATTCAATAGATGGCCTGGCTACTCTGAAGTGGCTTCTCATACAACTGATTTCGCTGATAAACTTCAAAAGAAATTAAATGCTGCTGTTGAGGCAGAATCTGAATTCGCGATATTAGAGGTAAGTTCACATTCTATTGCTCAAAACAGGATATCAGGCTGCGAATTTGAGGCGGCTATTTTTACTAATTTAACTCAAGATCATCTTGATTATCACTCAGATATGAAATCTTATTTTCAAACAAAAAGAAAATTATTTTTCCCACCTTACTTAATAGAAAAGGATGGAATTTCTGTATTAAATCACGATGACCCTTGGATATCTAAATTATCGTCTGATCTTGAAAAAGGATCTTCATTAGTCTCGACAAAGGTTACTGACAGTGAATTTGAAAATGATGATTTTTTTTTCGTAACAGATAAAAAATTTACTGAAAATGGCTCAACCTGCATTTTTCATACACCCAAGGAAAAAATTAAACTTTTTGTTCCACTTGTTGGTGAATTTAATTTAATGAATGCGATTCAAGCAATAACAATTTTGTATAAACTTAATTTCTCTTTAAAAGATTTATCAAAGTTAATAAAATCTTTTCCTGGCGCTCCTGGGCGAATGGAGAAAATAGAAATTGATAATGATGATATTTCAAGATCACTCCCAACAGTAATTGTTGATTATGCCCACACGCCTGATGGATTAAAAAAAGTTTTGCAATCAATTAAAAAACTTTGTACGGGGAAACTCATAACTGTTTTTGGCTGTGGCGGAGATCGAGATTGTAGTAAAAGGCCTTTAATGGGATCAATAGCTGAAGAGTTTTCTGATCAACTTTTTATAACATCAGATAATCCAAGATCAGAAGAACCGCAAAAGATAGTAAATGATATTTTGATGGGTATTAAAAAAAGAGAAAAAATAACAATTGAGATTGATAGATTTAACGCAATAAATGAATCTATTAAATTTGCCAATAAAGCAGATATTGTTTTAATTGCAGGAAAAGGACATGAAGACTACCAAGTTCTCAATGATAAAGTTATTAATTTTGATGATAGAAAAATAGCTTATAAATTATTAAAAGAAAAAAGTAATCTCAATAAAATTTCCTAATCAAATAAGAAAGATCTTTACGCAAATCACAAGAAAAGTTTCTTAGAATCAATGGAGTTATTTTTGATAAAATGAAAGGCTTAGCCTTAGTTGTAGGCGCAGGTGGAATTGGAACGCAAATAGCTAAAGATCTGAGTGAAAGTGAAAAAGATTTAGATGTTGTTTTGTGTGGAAGAAAAAGTGAATTTAATTCTTTTTGGGAATTAGATATAGAGGATTCTCAATCTCTTTTGCAGTTGAAAAATAAAATATCAAATCATTCTTCAAAATTAAGATTAGTCATTAACGCTACAGGGAGACTTCATAGTGATTCTCTTCAACCAGAAAAAAGATTACAACATCTTGATAAAAAAAATATGATTGAAAGTTTTTCAATAAATGCCTTTTCTCCTATTTTGTTAGCTAAAACTATTGAAGAATTTATACCAAAAGATCTTGATTTTAATTTTGCAAGTATAAGTGCAAGAGTGGGAAGCATTGGAGATAATCAAACTGGAGGTTGGTATTCATATAGAGCTGCAAAATCTGCCCAAAATCAGTTTTTTAAATCTTTAAGTATTGAATGGGCTAGACGTTTCCCAAAGGCTACGATTACTTTGCTTCATCCAGGAACAGTAGATACTGATTTGTCTAAACCTTTTCATAAATTTGTTCCAGAACATAAATTATTTAGTAAAGAAAAATCCTCCCAATTCTTGATCAATATTATTAAAAATCAAACTCCAGCATCTACTGGAAAATTTATTGCATGGGATAGCTCAGAAATACCTTGGTAATTTTAAGATTTTTTCAAATCATGCCATAAAGGTTTTTCAGCAAAAATATCCCAAAGCCGAAGATATTTACATGATTCAGCAATTAAGTAAGTAATATTTTAATTTCTGTAGCAAGTAAGTCAATCTCACCCTCTGTAGTCATTTGATGTACGCATGCTCTAAACCATTTTGGATCTTCTAAAACTCTAATCCAAATTTTCTTTTCTCCAAGTTTCTTAACAAATTCATCCTTATCTTTAATATTTTCGATATTAAAACTAACAATCCCATTTAAATATTTTTTTTCTAAAACTAATTCAACACCATTTAATTGATTTAATTTGTCCCAAAGTTTCTCACTTAATTTTCTGA
>QCDN01000015.1 GCA_003280885.1 Prochlorococcus sp. AG-355-J04
GAAGAAATTGGAAAAGTTGAGTTACCAATCTATTCCATAATTCTAGATGAGAGAGGAAGATGTATTGGAAGAGGGGTTAACAGGAGAAATATAAATAATGATCCATTAGGTCATGCTGAAATTATGGCACTAAGGCAGGCATCTCTAATAAAAAATGATTGGAGATTTAATGAATGTATTATTATCACAAATTTAGAACCATGTACCATGTGTGCATCGGCACTTATTCAAGCAAGGATGGGTAAAGTTGTTTTTGGTGCTTACGATAAGAAAAGAGGTGGATTGGGTGGCTCAATTGACTTATCAAAGCATAAAAGTTCTCATCACAAAATGGAAATCGTAGGGGGAATTTTAGAAGAAGAATGCAGTGAAATTTTACAATTATGGTTTAAAAAGTTGAGGACTCAAAAATAGCATATTTTTTTAACTCAGTATCAAATAGGTTTAATAATCTGTCTACATTCTCCTCACTTGAGTTAAAGCCCATTAATCCTATGCGCCAAACCTTACCAGACAATTCTCCAAGTCCATTTCCTATTTCTATTCCAAAGTTTCTTAATAGATGATTTCTAAAACCATCTCCATCAACTGCAGGTGGGATCTTAACTGTTGTAAGAGTTGGCAATCGATAATCCTCTGATACATGCAATTCCATTCCTAGACTTTCTAAACCTTTCCAAAGTTTCTTTGAATTAGTATTATGTCTAAACCAAACATTCTCTAAACCTTCATTTGCAATTAATCGCAAACCTTCTCTAATAGCAAAATTCATATTTACAGGGGCAGTATGATGGTAAACGCGATCAGAACCCCAATATTTATTTAAAAGAGATAAATCTAAATACCAGTTAGGAACTTTTGTTTTTCTTGAACTTAGTTTATCTTCAGCTCTCTTATTCATTGTAAAAGGACTTAGTCCAGGCGGGCAGCTTAATCCTTTCTGGCTACAACTATACGCTAAATCTATTTTCCATTCATCTATCAATAGTTCTAGAGCCCCAAGGGAGGTAACTGCGTCAACTAAAAACAAGCAGTTATTTTTTCTACATACATCACCAATTCCATTAAGAGGTTGTAAAACCCCACTAGATGTTTCAGCGTGAACAATTGCAAATATAGCAGGTTTTTTAGTCTCTATTTCATACTTAATTTCTTCATAAGAAAAGGATTCACCCCAGGGTTTTTCGATAACAGATACATCTGCTTTATATCTAGTTGCCATATCAACAAGTCTGTCTCCAAAATATCCTTTTTTAGCGATGAGAATTTTTTCTCCTTCCTCTATAAAATTTGCTATTGAAGCTTCCATAGCTGCACTACCAGTACCACTCATTGGAAGAGTCAGGCGATTATTACATTGCCAGGTATATCTTAGAAGTTGTTGAACATCAGACATCAATGAAATATATGCTTCATCTAAGTGACCAATTGGATTTAAGGAAAGAGCATCTAGAACTTCTGGATGTGCGTTTGAAGGACCAGGACCTAATAAAAGTCTAGAGGGAACATAAGTCTTTGAGAAATGAGATAAATTCTCTTTTTTTAAAGCCGGAATAAGTTTTGCTTCTGTCAAAGCATTACATTCAATTACCTTTAAATTAAACTAATATCGACGCATAAGCGATATTTGTTTAAAGAAATTAATTCAATTTAAATAATTAAGTAAATAATTATTAAAGTTATGACTTGAAACACTGAAAGAAGTCGTCTAGTGTTGAAAAAAGTTACGGTTGATACATAATAAGAATCATCAAGTTATTAATTTCAAAGAAGGTATCTCAATAATTATGTCTAAGTCTCCACAAGATGTTTTAAGTCAAATTAAAGATGAAGGAATTGAACTCATCGATTTAAAATTCACAGACATCCATGGTAAATGGCAACATTTAACTCTTACATCAGACATGATAGAAGAGGATTCATTTACAGAAGGTCTAGCATTTGATGGTTCATCAATAAGAGGTTGGAAAGCAATTAATGCCTCGGATATGTCAATGGTGCCCGATGCAAGTACAGCTTGGATAGATCCTTTTTATAAACATAAAACATTAAGTATGATTTGCTCTATTCAAGAGCCTAGAAGCGGAGAGCCTTATGATAGGTGTCCAAGAGCTTTAGCCCAAAAGGCATTAAAATATTTAGATTCAACTGGGATAGCAGATACTGCATTTTTTGGACCAGAACCAGAATTCTTTTTATTTGATGATGTTAGATATGATTCTAATGAAGGAGGTTGTTTTTATAGTGTAGATACTATTGAAGCACCATGGAATACAGGGAGAATTGAAGAAGGTGGAAACTTAGGATACAAAATACAATATAAAGAAGGATATTTTCCTGTAGCACCTAATGATACTGCGCAAGATATCAGATCTGAGATGCTTCTTCTTATGGGTGAATTAGGTATTCCCACAGAGAAACATCACCACGAAGTTGCTGGTGCCGGCCAACACGAGCTAGGAATGAAATTTGATTCGCTAATAAATGCTGCTGATAATGTTATGACTTATAAATACGTTGTAAGAAATGTTGCAAAAAAATATGGAAAAACTGCAACATTTATGCCCAAGCCTGTTTTTAACGATAATGGAACCGGAATGCATGTTCACCAAAGTTTATGGAAGAGTGGACAGCCACTATTTTTTGGTGAAGGAGCATATGCAAATTTATCTCAAACAGCAAGATGGTACATCGGAGGCATACTAAAGCATGCCCCTTCATTCCTAGCATTTACTAACCCAACTACAAATAGTTATAAACGATTGGTTCCAGGATTCGAAGCACCTGTAAATCTAGTTTATTCTGAGGGTAATAGATCAGCTGCTGTAAGAATACCTCTAACAGGTCCAAGCCCTAAAGCTAAAAGATTAGAATTCAGATCTGGTGACGCTCTTGCAAATCCTTACTTAGCATTCTCTGTAATGATGCTTGCTGGTATTGATGGAATTAAAAATCAAATTGATCCTGGTGATGGAGTAGATGTAGATTTATTTGAACTTCCAGCTGATGAACTTGCGAAAATTGATACGGTACCTTCATCTCTAAATGATTCACTTAATGCGCTAAAAGCAGATAAGGATTATCTATTAGCTGGTGGAGTATTTACAGAAGATTTTATTGATAACTTTATCGATATAAAATACGAAGAAGTTCAACAACTAAGACAAAGGCCTCATCCACATGAATTCTTTATGTATTACGATGCATAATTAAAAGAAAAAATTAGTTTAAATTAATCAATTTGAGAAATATCACAAAATATTCTCAATTTGATTTTTTTTTTGTTGGAATATATATATATAAATTGAAAAATGGCTAGGGAATCTATTTCAAAAATTGCATATAAAACGCTCCAACAAAGTAAAAGCATTGCAGGTTTTGCACACAAGCAGATAAGTTCAAGATTAATGAACTTTATTCTTCCTGATTCGAAACTTGAAAATTTTGATATAGATAAGGATCTTCTAATACAAATCCAAAATTCAATGGATATCTTAAGAGAAGAAGATTGGAATGATGCAGAAAAAAATATATATCCCAAAAAATTATTGTTTGACGAGCCATGGCTTAGATATCTAACTCAATATCCCAAAATTTGGATCGATATGCCTAATACATGGGATAGACGCAGAAAACAAAACTTTGACGACCTCCCAAAATCAATTGATAAAGATAATTATCCTCAATATTACTTAAGAAATTTTCATCATCAAACAGATGGCTATTTATCAGACTTTTCAGCTAGCATTTATGACCTACAAGTAGAGATACTTTTCAACGGAAGTGCTGATTCAATGAGGAGAAGAATTATTAAGCCAATAAAAGAAGGACTTGAAATTTTTAGCGATAGAAAAAAAAGTTCTATAAAAATACTTGATGTAGCTACAGGATCTGGAAGAACATTAAAACAATTAAGAGCCGCATTTCCAAAAGAAAAAATCACAGGAATTGATTTATCTGATTCATACTTAAAAGAGGCAAGTAGATATATTTCAGATTTAGATGGAGATTTAATTCAATTAATAAAAGGTAATGCAGAAGAATTACCTTTTGAAAATGATAGTTTTCAATGCATTTCTTGTGTTTACTTATTTCATGAATTACCTAGAACAATTAGAGCTAAAGTATTAAATGAATTTTTTAGAGTTCTTGAACCTAGGGGGATATTAGTATTAGCTGATTCAATTCAAATAAGTGATTCGCCTGACTTTACGTCCGTAATGGAAAACTTCTATAAATCTTTTCATGAACCTTTTTATTGTGATTACATAAAAGAAGATATAGATTCTAAAATAGAGGAAGTAGGGTTTAAAGATGTAAAATCAAATTCCTTTTTTATGACCAAAGTATGGTCTGCTGTAAAGTAAATATAAAATTCTATGACCTATTGGGATAAAGATACTATTCAGCTTGTTCAAAGTCTTAATGACAAATTAAAGATTGATCATTCTAAATGGCATAAAGATAAAGGAAATAAATATAAACGATCTGCAGAACTTATTTCGGCGGGATTATGCCATTTAATTATTTCTTGTAATGAGAAAGAGACTATTGAGTTTATAGAAGAAAGTATTAAATGGTTAAAAGAAATCAACGTAGATCAACCTTGCCCTAGTAAAAATCACCTTTTTAAAGCCAACTGAAGCCTATTACCTTTACTACTCCATCTAATATCATCAAAACATTCATTAATAATGTATAGTCCACGCCCATTTACACTACTTATTTTTTTTGGTAATTTGTAGTCTCTTTTTTTTATTTCTAAACCATTACCTTGATCTTGAATTTGCCAAACACACCAATTAGGAGTAATTATTCTTCTTACTCTAATATTTTTTTTAGGATCTAATTTATTTCCATGTTTTACTGCGTTAACTAGAGCTTCATGTAAACCAAGTTTTATAAGATAGCTCGATTGAGAATTTTTAATAGGTTCTAATAATTGATCGACAAATTCATTTAACTGTAATGATGATTCAAATTCGTAGTTTGACCAGTTAATCTTTGGTCTTTTAAAAAATTTTTTTAAAATATTTTTGCCCCGAAATAAGGACATAATAATATTTTGATACTTTCTTAATTTTAACTTATTAAATACCTCATTTAAAGAATATTATTATGTCTCTCTGCAATAGCAGGATGTCGTAGGATGGAATCCATAAGTCTTACTCCTCTTAGTTGATTTATTAAAGGCATATGTCCATCAGGAGCATCCAATGACCAACAAAATGATCCAGGATATCTAGTCCATAAGCCATTTTTTTTCCAACCTATTTTCGGCCACATTAATTCATATTTTTTTCCTACTGATTTTAAAATCTTAGCCTGAATTGAGAATCCAAATCTACCAGTAGAATAAATATTCCATAATCGATCCATTGTTTCTAGATCTTTACCTGACATATTCTTAACTTCACTATAGAAAACATATCCACGTTTTTCAGCTAATTTTCCAGCTAATTTTCGTAAATAGGAACTTGTTAATCTATCTGCCTCTTCAAATTCTTGCTCAACCAACATCAATTGTAAATCTTCATAATTAATATCAATATCTGAATATGTATTAAACCAATTATTGAATTTGGAGTTTTCAAAGAATTCAGGCTTAAATTTTTTTAAAACTTGCAATATCCAACCAGCAGCCCAGTCATCTCCATCACTATCAAAGATATCAAACAGTGATGGGCCAAGATTAAAAATATTTTCAACTTCAGATTCTATTTGAGTCAATGAATTTATTCTTTTTCTTTGATTGGAATCTACAAATTTTTTTATCAAATCTAATGTAGCATTATTATAGTTATCTTGTTCTTTGTTATTCATTTTAAAAAATCAATTTAAAAAAATAAAAACTATCCATGTATTTCAAAAGAAAAGAACTAGAGAAATTTAGAAGTTTTAAAGGACCACTTATAGATGTTAGAAGCCCGAGTGAGTATTATAAAGGACACCTGCCTAATTCTATTAACATTCCACTATTTGATAATGATGAGAGATCTATAATTGGAACGATTTATAAAAAAGAGGGGAGAAAAAAAGCAGTCATAGAGGGATTAAATTTTTTTGAAAAAAAAATGGAATTACTTCTTGATAATTTATTCATGAGTATTGAGTCTCATAAAACTAATGCTAATAAAAATAATGAATTTTTTATCAGAATATATTGCTCTAGAGGAGGAATGCGTTCAGAAAGCATTGCTTGGCTACTAGAAAAATATAAATTAAATCCAATAACACTTAAGGGAGGATACAAAATATATAGAAGATGGGTATTAGATAGTTTCTCAAAAAAGTTGAATATAGTAGTTATTGGAGGAAAAACAGGAACAGGGAAGACAAGATTATTATCATTACTAGAGAAATATAAATATCAAACTATTGATCTTGAAGGATTTGCTTGTCATAGAGGAAGTACATTTGGAGGTTTAGGAATGAAAGAACAACCTTCAAATGAACAATTTGAAAATAAAATTGCAGAAAAATTAAATTCTTTTAAAATTTCTAATAATATTTTTGTAGAAGCTGAAAGTGCAAATATAGGCAAATGCAAAATACCCTATGAATTCTTCAATCAGATGAAAAATTCAAGGAGAATAGAAATTATAAGGAGCGAATCTAACAGGTTAAATGAGTTGATAGATACATATAGTGTTTTTAAGAAAGAGGAACTCCAAGAATCTGTATTAAGGATTAAAAAAAGATTAGGATCACAAAGAACAAAAATAGCTCTCGAATCAATTAATAATGAGAGATGGGACTTAGTTTGCAAATCAGTTCTAGATTATTACGATAAATGTTATGAATATGAAAAGGTTGGTAAAACAAATATAAAAATATTAGATTTAAGCGACAAAAAATATGATGAAAGTATCCTAGATTTAGTAAATAATGTTTTATAAATATCTACAAACGAATTTGAAAAATATTTCCTAAGATAATAAATTATTAAACTAACATTATGACAGCAAATAAAACTGCAAAAATACAATTTTATGAAGGAACTGATGAACCTGTAGTGCCTGAAATAAGACTCACTAGGAGTAAGGATGGTACCACCGGCCAAGCTTTATTTTTGTTCGAAAAACCTCAGGCATTATCTTCAATTACGGATGGTGAAATCACAGGTATGCGTATGATTGACTCTGAAGGTGAAATATTAACTCGGGAAGTTAAAGTAAAGTTTGTTGATGGAGAACCAATATTTTTAGAAGCAGTATACATTTGGAAGAAAACTTCTGACTTTGATAGATTTATGAGATTTGCAAATAGTTATGCCAAATCAAATGGATTAGGATATTCTGAGAAGAAGTAGAATATTGCAAAAATTGAGTAGTTCTTCATATTTCAAGTTAGTAGTAATTTTAATCACTTCTTTAATAGTTTGGACTCTAAGAGATTTTCTCCTATTAATAATTTGTTCCTTAGTTATTTCAAATATTGTATGTAATTTATGTAATCAAATACAAAAGGGTTTAAAAATTCCTCGACCGCTGTCATTGTTTCTTGTCTTAACTGTTATATCAGTTATAATTTTTACTATTTTTATTCTTGTATTGCCTCCGTTTATAAAGGAATTCAATGAAATACTAGTTGATATTCCAAATGGTTTATCAAAAATAAATATTTTGATTAATACAAATCTGAATAAATTTAATGTTTTATTATATGGTGAACAATCAGAAAATGTTATAGACATTTTCAGTCTTATAAATAATGTAGTAACTATTCCAGATGCCTCAACTATTGCAAAAGCTATTCAAGAAAGTTTTAAAAATTTAATAAATATAGCGGGGAATCTGGGTTCAGGTCTTTTGAAATTAATATTCGTATTAGCAGTGAGTTTAATGATTTCTATTGAACCAAAACAATATAAAGAAAATATACTTCTATTAATTCCAAAAAATTATCGCAATAAATTTAGAAATATTCTGGAAAAATGCAATACCGCATTAGCAAATTGGACCTTTTCTATGGTCATAAGCTCATTATCAGTAGGTCTATTATCATTAATAGTTCTGTCTATATTAGACGTTAAATATGTTGTCTCAAATGCTTTAATAGCAATGGTTCTTAACATTATTCCAAATATAGGTCCAGTTATTAGTGGCATATTTCCAATCTCAATTGCACTACTAGATAATTTTTGGAAACCACTGGCAGTTTTAGGAGCATATGTAATCATTCAAAATATTGAAAGTTATATAATAATGCCATCTATTATGAAGAAAAAAGCAAACTTACTTCCCGGTTTAACATTAATATCACAATTTGGATTTACCTTTATTTTTGGTCCATTAGGCTTAATACTTTCTCTTCCATTAGCTGTAGTAATTCAGGTTTTAATCAAAGAATCATTTAAAGATATTTAAAAACTACTTTATTTTTTTATATAAATATGGGTAAGAAAAAAGTATAAAGAAAGCTAAGGGATGTTTACCAATAGCAAAATATAGAGAACTAAAAGTAAAATGATCAAATAATATTCTTAGCTCGGTAGAAAGATCTATTAAAACTAAAGAAAATAAAATTATCAAATAGTAATTCAATTTCATAAAATGAGAAGCTTAAGCTCAGTCTTTAAGCAACAAAGATGGAGCCAATAAAATACTTGAATAACTTCCAACAATAATTCCTAATGATAAGGCCAAAGAAAACCAAAACAGCGAGTAAGATCCAAACAAAATTATGCTTAATAAAGGGATAAGGGTTGTAATACTGGTAAAAGTTGTTCTCCTAAATGATTCGTTTACTGATAATTGAATAGTTTCGTTATAGCCTTCTTCCTTTGATTTTAAATTCTCACGAATTCTATCAAAAATAACAACAGTATCATTTACAGAATAACCAGCAATAGTTAACAAGGATACGGCAAATAAACTATTTACCTCGACAGATAATATAATTCCCAACCAGGAAAATATACCGAAAACAATTAATAAATCATGGAATAAAGCTAATAATGCAAATAATGCATATTTTTTATCAAATCTAATGGTTATGTATAAAGATATTGCAAATAAAGAAACCAACAATGAAGTAACACAATTGGTAAGTAATCTTTTCCCAAGCTTTGGACCTATTAATCTTGAATCCTTACTCTCATAATTTAAAGGTCCAATAATATTATCAAGATTAGTAATTAGATTATTTGATTCTTCGATACTCAAATAAGGTGTTCTTATTGAAATTAATTTATTTTTATTTTGGAATTGTAATTTAATATTATTTATAAAGTTTTTATTGCTAGAGATCTCTCTTAAATTTTCTAAAACTGAATCAGGGGAAAGATTAGAACATTCTTCTTCACAAACTCTTTCTATTCTTAGTTCATTTCCTCCAACAAAATCCATCCCTAAATTTATAGGTTTCTTATATGAAGTATTAAAAGTTGAATATAAAATTCCTAAAAGACTTAACAAAATAAGAAAAGTTGAAAAACTAATTATCTTTCTTTTATTTTTTATTAGTTCAAGATTGTATTTCATGGGAAATTAGAAACAAAAAATTTAATTTGAAAAATTATTCTTGGGTAGATAGAGATTTTTTTTTCTCAAAGATTGATATGTTGTAAAAAATCGCAAAATAGTTTTAGAACAATTTAATGAGGTAAACAAGCTTATTAGAACTCCAATACCTAATGTTGCCGCAAAACCTTTAACAAAATTTGTTCCTAATAAAAACAATACAAAACAACTTAGAAGAGTTGTAATATGACCATCAACTATAGATGAATTAGCTCTTTGAAAACCGCTATCAATAGATCTTATAAGAGTATTGCCGTCATATAATTCTTCTCTTATTCTCTCAAATATTAGAATATTTGCATCAACAGCCATACCAATGCTAAGTATAAGCCCAGATATTCCAGGTAAAGTCAAAGTTACAGGAATTAAAGAATATAGGGCTAAGTTAAAGAAACCATAAAGTACTAGAGATAGAACTGAAACGAAACCAAGAATTCTATAATTAAAAATCATAAATATACCAACAAAAATTAATCCACTAATAGCTGCATAAAGACTTTTTAAAATATTTTTGGATCCTAATAGAGCCCCTATAGTGTTAGTTTCTACTATTTCAATTGGCAATGGCAATGAGCCTCCTTTAAGTTGAACTTCTAATTCTCTAGCATTTTCAGCACTAAAATTACCGCTTATTGTTGCTGATCCACCTGTAATACCAGTACTAGCAAACTGGTTACCAACACTAGCTTCACTTATAGATTCGCCATCAAGAATAATAGCCAATAGTTGATTAGTGCCAGCAATCGACTTTGTAATTTCTGCAAACTTTTCACCTCCTGAATTACTAAAAGTCAATAAAACTTCCCAATTACTATTTGTTTGTTCTTGTCTCCTTCCTGCGTTAATAAGATCCTTACCAGATAAATCTGTTTTAATAAATAAATTTGTAATTTCTTTATCAACATATTTTTTAATTTCAATTAACTTCCCATATAAATAATTACTAGTAGATGAGTAATTTAATTCTTGCTCTATATCTTTAAGATCATCTTGAATAACTTTTAAGAAATTATCATTATTTTGATTTTTATCTTCAAAGGAATATTGTTCAATTAATTCTTTAATACTCAATCTTTGTAGTTGTAGGGTTTTTAAATCTGTAGATGTTCCTTCTTTTTGGGTTCTAAATTCTAATAAAGCAGTCTTACCTAATACCCTTGAAGCAACTAATGGATTTTGTTCGCCTGGCAATTCTAAAATCAGTTGATCTCCACCGAGAGTTTGTAAATTAGACTCTGAAACTCCTAAATTGTTAACGCGCTTATCTATAACCGAATTAACTGCTTCAAGTTCATCCCTTGTTACCTTACCTTCCTCTTTAATAATTTGTAGTGTAAGTTGAGAACCCCCTTGTAAATCCAATCCCAACTGTAAGGGATAATTTATTAATAGATAAACAGATAAAGTAAGAAGAAATATAATAAAGAAAAGCCAACCTTGCCTTCTTTTCATTTTCTATATACTCCCACTAATTAAATGTTCAACTTTTTCAACTATTTGATGTGGTTGGATTATTGTCAAATTCTCAAGATTTCCATTATAGGGAGTTGGAATATCCTGACTAGATAATCTAATTGGTCGGGCATCAAGATCATCAAAACACTCTTCTGTTATCAAGGCAATTAGTTCTGCACCAATACCTCCAGTCTTCATACATTCTTCAACAATAATTACTTTATTTGTTTTTCTTATTGATTTTGAGATGGTTTCCATATCAAATGGTTTTAAACTTATTAAATCTATTAACTCAACATCTATTCCTTTTTTTTCTAATTCTTCAACAGCTTTAAGGCAGTGATGTCTCATTCTTGAATAAGTCAATAAAGTAATATCATGCCCTTCTTTTACAACGTCAGCCTGATCTAAAGCGCAAGTATAATCACCCTCAGGTAATTCTTCAGACAAATTGTATAGAAGAACATGTTCAAAAAATAGAACTGGATTATCATCTCTTATAGCTGCTTTCATTAAACCTTTAGCATTTGTGGGCGTACTACATGCAACAATCTTTATGCCAGGAACTGCATGAAAATATGCTTCAAGTCTTTGACTATGCTCAGCACCAAGTTGACGACCAACTCCTCCAGGTCCTCGAACTACTGCTGGTATTTTATAATTTCCTCCACTTGTATATCTAAGCATACCCATATTGTTTGATATCTGATTAAATGCTAAAAGCAAAAAACCCATATTCATTCCTTCTACTATTGGTCTTAAGCCAGTCATTGCTGCACCCACAGCCATACCCGTAAAACTATTCTCTGCAATTGGAGTATCTAAGACTCTTAACTCTCCATATTTTTCATATAAATCCTTAGTTACCTTATAAGATCCTCCATATTGACCAACATCTTCCCCCATTACGCAAACATTTACATCATTTGCCATCTCTTCATCAATTGCCTCTTTCAAAGCATTAAATAATAATGTTCCAGCCACAATTAATTACCTAATTAATCACATATATAATCCTACCACTTTGAATAATTCAACCTCCTTCAGCGAAGGTTATGAGTAGTAATATTGATAAAATCATTCCTGGCGACAGCAAAAGGACTAAAAGGCCTAAGTCATGTAAAGACATTCAAAGAAAGTGTTTTCTTAATATTATTGGCAATTCAACTTTTCTTCACTATAAAACTGCGAATAAATACAATAAAAAGTCCTATACCTATAAAAGCAAAAGAGAAAGTTAGCAAAAAAGATAATCCAATTATTAATGTATTAATACTAGAGGAAATATTTTGGACTATTTCAGAAGAATTAGATGGTTTATGTACTGAAAAATAAATTGCAATTTTATTACTTAAAAAATAAAAAAATATAAATAATAAAAAACTTGTTAATGATCCAACAATAAAATTTAATGGTCCTTTTTCGGGAATATTTTTTTCAATATTCTCATTACTATTATCAGCCACAATAGATTTTTATATAAAAAAAATTTAAATGAATGTTATTCCCTTTTCAAGGAAAGTGCAAACCCATGAATCGTAACCTTTATTTCTAAACAATTTATAATTTGCAGTTAATTCTTTTTTAGCAATCTCTATATCTTTAAAGAGTGCAAAGCATGTAGGGCCTGATCCACTCATTGAAAATGTGAGACAATTTTCTAATTTAGAAAGTAAATATAATGCCTGCTTTACAGAATCATTTTCATTTTCAACAACTAACTGCAAATCATTTTTTATAGTTAAATTTTGCTTATCAAAATTTAAGTTATTTAACCCATTATCTCTTAAATTTCTTCTTATATTCTCAATCATTTCTCTATCAGTAAGATATTGATCACAAAATCTATTGCTATATTTTTTATAAGTTTCAGCTGTAGAAACTGATACATTACGATTTTTTAAAAGAATTACTCCATATTCAAAGTTTGAATCTAATTTCTCCAAAATTTCTCCTCTTCCAAAACATAATTGAATGCCACCATTTATAAAAAAGGGAATATCAGATCCTAAAGTTGATGCTAATGAACATAATGTTTCTTGATCTAAGTTCAAATCCCATAACTTATTAAGACCAATTAATGTTGCTGCTGCGTTACTGGATCCACCAGCTAATCCTGCGCCAATTGGAATATTTTTTCTTAAAAATATATTCGCACCGTAATCTATATTTGTTTTTTTCCTTAATAGATTTGCCGATTTAACAATTAAGTTATCAGCAGATAAGCTTAAATCATTACAATCAGACTCAAGTTTAATTAAACCTTCATTATTAATTTCAAATTCTAAATAATCAGAAAGATCAATATTTTGCATAATCATTGCTAACTCATGAAATCCATCCTCTCTTTTACCAATAACTTCAAGGTGCAAATTTATTTTGGCAGGAGATTTTATATTAATTTTCGTTTTAGCTAAATCTTGCATATACTTAAATTTTTATTTTTTAATATTAATACAATTTTCTGCAAGCTTAATCCATTGGTCAATTGAAATATCTTGTGGTCTTAAATTAAAACAAACTTTTGAAGATTCAGATAATTCATTTATCTCTTCAATTGAAAGTATTGAATTAAGAGTATTTCTAAGCATTTTTCTTCTTGAATTAAATGAAATTCGAAGAAGTTTATCTATATATTTTTCTAGACTAATATCTAATCTCAAATCATTTTTAATTGGTTCGAAAACTACTAAAGAAGAAAAAACTTTTGGAGGCGGACTAAATGATGAAGGCGGCACATCACATATCCTTTTTATTTTTGATAATAGTTGCATTCTTATACTAAGCGCACCAGCATTGGGACTACCTTCTTTTGACAAAATCCTATCTACAACATCTTTCTGCATCAAAAATATTATTTTTTCGTAATTATAGTTTCTTATAATGCCCAATCGACCTATGAAAATATCCAATATTGGGCCAGTTATATTGTAAGGAATATTTGCAATCACTTTTGTAATCTTCTTATTAATCAAATCTAGATTTACAGAAAGAATATCTCCCTGCTGCAGTGAAAACTTATCATTATTATTGAATTTATCATTTAATAAATTTATTAAATCTTTATCTAATTCAATTGCATGCAATTTTTTAATTTCTGAATCTAACAACTTAGAGGTTAAAGCTCCCTTACCAGGACCAATTTCTAAAATAAAGTCGTTTTCATTAAGAACAGCAATTTCTTTAATTTTTTCTAATATTTTTTTATTTACCAACCAGTGTTGTCCAAATCTTTTTTTTTGATGATAGTTTTTAGAATTCATCTAAAAGATAAATAATATGTTTAAATTAAATATGAATTTATTTAATACTTTATATCATGAGCTTATCAAAAAAAAATTTAGATAAACTCAATAATTTTAAAAAAAAGAAAAATTTAAATAACGAAAGTAATAATATAAATAATTACACAAATATAAATAATAATGATAATTTAATCACTAATCCACTTAATTCACAAGATCCCAATAAAATTTTTTATTCACTAATTGATAATTCAGAATCTTTAGAAGAGACTTCTAACATTAATAACTCACTAAGAGAAAGTGAGATTAATCAAATTAATATGAATTCTAAAAAACATAATTTATCCACGAAATTATCAACCGAAGAGGAACTATACGATGAATTTAATTATCTTCTTGATGAATAATTAGTTTTAATATTTACTTATGCTTCAGAGTAATAGATTAGCAATTTATGCTATCGGCAAAATAAAGAAACTTTGGATTAGAGATGGAATTAATCAATACAAAAAAAGAATGCCTGAACTTGTCATTAATGAGTTAAAGACTTTTAATTTAATTAATCTTAGATCCAATAACAATATTATTATCTGCCTAAGTGAAGAAGGGAAACAGTTTAATTCAGTTGAACTATGTTCCTTACTCTTGAATTTTAAAAATAAAAAAATTAATTTCTTAATCGGTGATACTGATGGAGTTAGTTCAGATATAAAAGAAAAATCAGATCTTTTACTAAGCCTATCTTCTTTAACTTTTCCTCATGAATTAGCTAGATTAATCCTAATTGAGCAAATCTATAGAGCTATTTCTATATCTAACAACTCCCCTTATCATCGTTCTTAAAAAGATTAGATTCAATCTAAAATTAATCTATAAAAGTTTAATAACTAACTATTTTTTGATTTTTTGCTATATAGTACATATATACTATTAATTCAAGTCTTGGATTCCTTTGATTCAACTACTAAAAAGTTCAGAATTCCCTTATTAACTGACTCGGTATCAGCAGGGTTTCCTTCTCCTGCAGATGACTATACAGAAGAAAATATTGATTTAAACGAACATTTAATATCTAATCCGTTTAGCACTTTTTTTCTTAGAGTTAAAGGTGACTCAATGATAAATGCAGGAATTAAAGATAAAGATTTAATAATAGTAGACAAGAGCTTAACAGCCAGGCCAGGGAATATCATCATTGCAATGATAGACGGAGAATTTACAATAAAAAGATTATCTATAAAAAATAATGAATTATATTTAAAAGCAGAAAATCATAATTATCCTGATTTTAGATTTAAAAACCATATTGATGTACAGATATGGGGAGTTGTTATTTATTCAATACATAGCTATTTATGAGAATTTCAAATATTGATGCAATAGCTCTTATAGATGCTAATAATTTTTACGCGTCATGTGAACAAAATATTAATCCTCATTTGAGAAATAAACCAGTAGTAATTTTATCTAATAATGACGGATGTATCATTGCAAGAAGCCCTGAAGCGCGAGCTTTAAAAATTAAAATGGGAACTCCGTATTTTAAGGTCAAAGAAAGACTAAATAAATTAGATGTAGCAGTCTTAAGCTCAAACTACTCGCTTTATGGGGATATGAGCAGAAGACTAATGAATTTACTGAAAAATTACTGTGAACAGATAGAAATTTATTCTATTGATGAAGCATTCGTTTCGATTTCTAGACCTAATGATGAAAATCTATATCCTTGGGCAAGAAGCGTAAGATCATTAATATATCAGAATCTAGGGATTACCATAACAGTAGGAATAGGAGAAAATAAAGTAAGAGCAAAAATTGCTAATAAACTAGCTAAAAATATTGATTATTCAGCAGGAATATTTGATTTAGCTAGAACCGAAAATGAGAATAATTATTTGAAAAGAATTAGTATAGATAAGATATGGGGAGTCGGGAAACAAACCTCTAATTGGTTGCAAAGTAAAGGTATTAAAAATGCGAGAGAACTAAGAGATATGGAAGAAAATGAAATCATTAAGAAATTAGGCATCGTAGGGAAAAGACTGCAATTAGAACTGAAAGGCCATAGATGCCTGCCCATAGAAAAAAACAAGAAATCAAAAAAAGAAATTCAGGTGAGCAGGAGTTTCGGTACTCCTGTCACAAAATTAGAAGACTTAACTCAAGCACTGGCGACTCACGCAATAAAAGCATCTGAAAAAATGAGAAGTCAGAATTTGCAATCATCCGATATTAGAGTATTTGCCAGAACCAGTAAATATTCAAATCAAAATTATCAAAGAAGTGCTCATAGAAAGCTTACAAATGCAACAGACGACACAAACAGCATTTTAAAAATAGTAGTTGAATTATCTAAAGAAATTTATAATCCCGAATATAAATTTTCAAAAGCTGGTGTTTTAATGCAGGATTTAACTAATAGCGAATACTTACAGCAATCAGTTATCAATTACAAGTCTCAGAAAGACCTGAAAAAATCAGCAAATCTAATGAGAACTATTGATTTATTAAATAAAAGATTTAATAACAATGCAATTACATGGGCTATTACAAAAACGCCAAAAAGTTGGACGATGAACAAGAATTTCTTAAGTCGATCATCTACAACCGATATAGACCAGATTCCAACTATAGTAAAATAAAAAATAATATGGAATTTATAATATTTTTAAGTAAATTAGATAAAGAGATTCTTAACTTATTAATAAAAGCAAACTATGTAGTTGAAGAAAATAAAATTGAATGTCTCTTAAATAAAGAGATAAAAGGACTACATAATTTTGTAGAAAATAAAATAATAATATGTACTGAAAATGCGAAAAGGAAAACAAATTATAGAAATGAAAAGAAGCGACCAAACAAAGATAACTTCAAAACAGAATTGGCAGTAAGAAAAGCATTAAGACACGAAGCAACTCATGCGATACAAAAATGTAATGACAATAAAACAATAGGAGATATAAAAAAATTAGAAAGCAAATTGCATCAAAGTAAAAGAAAAGCATTAGAGTTCTCTAGTTCAAATTTTTCTGGGACTTATGCGAAAGAAGTAGAAGCTTATGTTCTTGAAGATAAACCCAAAAAAGTTAAAAACTTGATTAAAAAATACTGCCTATAAATTAAAAATTTTTATATTAACTAGCGATGAAATTGCCACAACGTTGTTTATCTAAAAAATTAATATGTTGCCTTTCTAAGTAATATAATTCCTGAAATTTGATCGCATCTGAGTTTAAATCCTTAAAAAGATCATCTATCTCTTTATTTGTATTTGAAGAACCTGAAGAAGGATTATCAATTAAGATAGATATACAATTTTCTAAAGTTTTTAATCTTTGAGATCCCCAAGATTCGATTAAGTGTCTACATCTTTTAAGAGAATTATATTTCTCAAGAAGTGATAATGTTCCTAGTAAATTGTCTTTAGGATTACTCAGCAATGTTAAAAATAACTCATTTGGATTAATAAAAATATTTATTTTATTTGATGATTCAGGATTATTGAGAGCTAAGTAATCAGGTAGAAGTGAAATTAAGTTAATAGAAGAAAAATCTTTTTGAAGATTTTGACTATTTGATTGTTTTAAATCATTTAAGTAGTTTAAACCTAAATTATTTTGTTCAATTTTTGAAATAGCTTCCCATAAACTTTGCATATAAATAGTATTAAAACCATTAATTTCTCTTTTGAGAAATTCATCACGAATAAATAGCCTAAGATCTGGACAATGTAAATAATAAAAAATTATTTCCGATTCATTTTTCTCCCGTCGGGAAATTTCATTTGGTTGTTCGAATTTTTTTGATCTACCATGCCAACGAAATCCCTTTACTTGATTTCTTAAATCTTGTTCAAACTGTATTGCTAACCTAGCTTGTCCCTTACTTAATTTTTCGGAAACTTTTTGTAGATAATGAGTTCTAGTTGATGATTGAGGTAATTTACTCAACAATTTTACCAATGAAGATATAACACTCTGGAAAATTTCTGACTTAGTTAAATCTTTATCTTTAAAGATCTGATCAATCTCCCAATCAATCCAAAAGGATGAATTATCAATTAAATTAAAATAATCTTCAGGAGTATGACTATTTAAATATTCGTCAGGATCTTTAAAATCACATAGTTGAAGTATCTTAAGATTAATTTGATCATGAATGGATAGACTCTCGACTTCTTTAATTACTCTTTTTGTAGCTAAAATGCCTGCATTATCAGAATCAAAATTCAAAATTATATTTTTATTATCTGTACATCTACATAGTTGAGAAATTTGATACTTGTTTAATGCGGTACCGAGAGAAGCCACAGAATTAGTAATACCCTTTGAATGAAGAGAAATAACATCAAAGTAGCCTTCAACAATAATAGCTTTATCTCTTTTCCTAATATTGCTAGAAGCTTTATCGAATGCAAACAACATTTTGCCCTTTTCAAATATCTCCGATTCAGGAGAATTAAGGTATTTTGGTTCCTGACCATCAAGAGATCTTCCTCCAAAAGCAACTACTCTTCCCTGCATATCATGTATCGGAACAATTAATCTATTTCTAAAACGATCATAAATCTTGTCAGAATTATCTTTAGAAATTGCAAGGCCTGAAGCTAATATTAAATTGATAGGAAATTTTTCTACCTTGGATAGATAGTTAAATAAATCATTCCATGAATTTGGGGCAAAACCTAATTCAAAGTTATCAATAATCTTGTTACTCAAGTTTCTCTTTGATGTTAAATATTTCATAGCTTCAACACCAAGAGAATTATTTAATTGAGACTTAAACCAATTTTTAGTGACTCTTAATATTTTATAAAGCTCTTCCTTTCTAGATAATTGTTTTTTATAAGCTTCTACTTGGGGACCCTCGAGATTTTCAACATTAATATTATTTTTTTTAGCGAGAGAAAGTACAACATCTGAAAAATTTGCACGAGTAAATTCCATTAAAAATTTAATAGAGTTACCACCAGCACCACAGGAAAAACAATAATAGAATTGTTTACTAGGTGATACTGTCATGGATGGCTTAGTATCATCATGAAAAGGGCAAATCCCAACAAATTCCTTGCCTTTCTTCTTAAGAACAATATGTTCAGATATAACGTCAACAATATCTGCTTTTTCCTTAACCTCTTGAATAGTTCTTGGGTGTATAGAATGAACCATTGAGATTATTATCGAAAAATAGATAATGATTTATTTGTTATAGGTCAAAATCAAATAAGAATCTACTTAATTTCACAATAAAATTATTTTTTTAAATGATAAATATCGAAGAATTAGAAAAAAGACTTAATTCATTAAAAAAGTATAATTTGCTATTTGCCTCATTCTTCTTCAGTTTAATGACTTTGTGCGTAAAAAATATTGATAAAAGGATACCTATTTATGAATTAGTTTTATTCAGATCATTGTTAAGTTTAATAATTACATTATTAATAATTAAAATAAAAAATATAAATCCATGGGGCAAAAATAGACCATTACTTATCTTAAGAGGTTTTTTAGGAACTTTAGCTTTAGTTTGTATTTTTTATGCGATAAGAAATATGCCTCTAAGCATATCTACAGTCATTCAGTACACATATCCGATTTTTATATCTATATTTGCTGGGATATTTATAAACGAAAAAATAACGCGTAATATAATTTTTGCTTTAATTATTGCCTGGATTGGAATATTAGTAATATTGAATCCAAGCCAATTATCAAATATAAACGTTGAAATTGAAATTATTTCGATTTTGATAGCGTTTCTTGGAGCAATCTGCACTGCATTAGCTTACGTTACAGTTAAGAAACTTTCATTTAGTGAAGATATTTATGTAATTATTGAATATTTTCCACTTGTTTCTTTTATAACTCTATTACCAATTGTATTAATGAATTGGGTTACCCCAAATTGGAGTGAATTAGTTTGGATATTAGGAATAGGCTTATTCACTCAATTAGGTCAGACTTTCTTAACTATAGGATTAAAAAATTTACCTGCTTCTGAAGCATCAATAATTAATTATTTACAAGTTTTATTTGGTTCAATTTGGGGCATTTTGTTTTTTAGTGAAATAATAAATATAAACTTTTTATTAGGTGCCTCACTAGTTTTATTAGGAACTATTATTTCTACTACCAAAATAATCAAAAGGACATAGAATATTGATAGATTAATAATGATGATGAAATTTCACTATTTAGCTTTATTATTTTGTTTTTCTCCTATTGCTCAAGTTAATGCAACAACCCCAAAATCAGTAACTTGTACAAGAACTGAATATAGAGAAGAGTACATTCCTGGAACGAAATCAAACCCAGGCTACGTAAAAAGTTATGAGGTAGACGTTGTAATACCTTGTGGGGGTCAAAAAAAAGCTGAAAAAATAGATGATAATGACTGTAGTGAAGGTTCTGTTATAGGGGGTCTCCTTGGTGCTGGAATTGCATTATCCTCATCTAGAGGGAAAGACAGGTTTTGGGCCGTACCAGCGGGCGGTACTGCAGGAGCGCTAATTGGATGTCAGGTGGATGGTGGTTAATTGATTAGTTGGATAAATGGAGATTTAGTTGATTTATGGCAAACTAATCAAAAATTTTTTGTTTTAATAAATTGTCAAGGATTAGGATACGAAATACAAATATTAGAATCCTTTTTTCTCAAATTAAAAACAAATCAGATATCAACTAAGAACATCACTCTTTGGATAAAGCATATAAAAAAAGAAGATTCAGATTTATTATTTGGCTTTACATCAAAAGATCAAAAGAATTTCTTTATTGAAATTTTAAGTATTCGAGGTGTTGGATCTCAAATTGGTATTGGGATATTAAACAAATTTTCTATTAGTGAAGTTATAAATGCAATAAAAACACAAGACAAAAAATTAATTTGTTCTGTACCCGGTATAGGACAAAAAATGAGTGATCGCTTAATTTTAGAATTAAAAAGTAAATTTAAAAGCGAAATATTATCTGAAGAAGAAAAAAACAAAGATGAATTTGAGATTAAAGATCCAGAGATTAATAAAATGATGGAAGACCTTCAGTTAACCCTTCAATCATTAAATTACAGAACTAAAGAAATAAAGAATATTTTGCCAATTATTTTTAAAGAAGTAGATTTCCTTGATAAAAAAGAAAATAATTTATCATTTGAAAATTTATTGAAATTAGCTATGAATTATTTAGATAAGGATAGTAGTAATTTAGCTAGATGACGTAGTATCATAGATAAAAAGAAATAAATTTCATGTCATTAGATACAGCTGAAAAACAGAAGCTTATTGAAACTCATCAGGTACATCCAACTGATACAGGTTCTGTTGAAATCCAAGTGGCAATGCTATCTAAAAGAATATCAAAATTAAGTGACCACCTCCAAGAAAATATTCATGATTTCGCTTCAAGGCAGGGATTATTAAAAATGATTGGGAAAAGAAAAAGATTACTATCCTATATAAAAGACAAAAATAGCCAGAAATATCAAGATTTAGTAAAGAAAATTGGAATCAGAGGATGATTTCATTTAATGAAAAAAAAGCAATCTAAAAAAAAGACACAAAATAAAAAGAAAAAAAATTTTTCTGAAAAAACTGCGTTTAGTAATCTAGAAAAATCATCTAAAACAGTAACTACCCCAAAGCAATCATCAAGTGGGATTCCTAAATATGTTGCAGATAGGATGGCAAGAAGAATATTATTTACAGCAGGAATACCTACAATATTAGGAATGTCTGTTTTTATTGTTAGCTACATTATCGTTACAAGAAATATTGCTGAAATACCTCCTTCCTCAACCATTGCGATATCAGCTTTATTTTTCTTATTAGGTCTAGCAGGATTAAGTTTTGGAATATTATCAGCTAGTTGGGATAAGGAGCCTGGATCTTTTTTTGGTATTGAAAATATTCCTATGAATATACAACGAGCAAAAGCTGCCTTTAAACCTGCAACTCAAAATTTTGAGAAAAATGGTTAATCTAAGAAACTAAAGATTTCAAATTAACTTGAAATGATTTATCTTCTAATAATTTGCATGCACCTTTTATATCACCAATACAAAATTGTTCCCCAAATTTTACGTAGGTAACACTATTTTTATTTCTTACTGCAGCTAAAACTGGAATCTTTATTCCACATCTACCTTTATCTGGTTTAAATTTAATTAAACAGTCTCTCAAAGTGTTTTGTACTCTTACATCTGATGCTTGAGCACTTTCAAGGTTAATAATAAGCAATTTAAGGTTATCTATTTCTCTACAATCGTCAATTATTAATTGAGTCTTATCACTTTTCTTATCTATTGTACCCCACAACAATAATCTAGTATCAGTCAAAAGAAATTCTGATAATCTGATATAGGTTTTTGGAAAAACTATCGCTTCGCAACTTCCAGAAAGATCTTCTAGCAGGACTATGGCCATCCTATCTCCTTTTCTCGTTGTGATTTGCTTTAAATCAGGGATCATTCCAACTAAAGAGACTTTGGTTCTATCTTTTGTCTCTTCTAACTGCGAAATGCTTATAGGAGATATAAGTTTTGCAGGCTTAGTTAAATGTTTTAAAGGATGATCAGATAAATAAAACCCTAATAGCTGCTTTTCTAACTTTAGCTTCTCAATAAGTGAATAATCATCAACCTTAGCTAATTGTGAATCTGAAAAAGCAACATTAGAAAACTCTTCTTTAGAGTCAAATAGATTTCCTTGTCCTGATAATCTATCACGATTTCTTGAAGAGGCCCACTCAATAACATGTTCGAGATCTGACAATAACTGAGCTCTATTATTGTCGTTAGAAAACTCATCAAGTGCTCCACAATGAATAAGAGATTCAAGACTTCTTTTGTTAAGAACATTAGAAGGTAAACGATCACACAAATCTGATAATGAGTTAAAGATTCCAAAACTTTTTCGGTTTTCAATTATATTTCTTATTGCAGAATCCCCTAAATTCTTAATTGCAGATAGCCCGAATAAAATCTGATTATTCTTAATAGTGAAATCAACCCCTGAAAAATTAATGCTTGGTGATATGACTTCAATTCCCATCGAATAACAATTAGAAATATATCTTTGCATCTTGTCGCTGGAGCCAGAATTTACGCTTAAAAGGGCTGCCATATAGGCGACAGGAAAATGGGCTTTTAAAAATGCAGTTTGATAAGTTACAGCACCATAAGCCGTGGAATGACTCTTGTTAAAACAATATTCTGCGAATAAAACCATTTGATCAAAAAGATCATTTGCTAATTTCTCATTTACACCTTTCTTCATAGAACCGTCTACAAAAATATTCCTATGCTTTACCATTTCAGATACTTTCTTTTTGCCCATTGCTCTTCGAAGTAAATCAGCGTCACCTAAAGAATAACCAGCTAGGTCTTGAGCAATTTTCATGATTTGTTCTTGGTAAACCATAATTCCATAGGTTTCAGTGAGAATTGACTTAATAAAAGGGTGGGGGAAATCAACCTTTTCGTTTCCATTTTTACGATTTATGAATTTAGGAATAAGGCCTGCATCAAGAGGACCCGGTCTATAAAGAGCCAGTATGGACGATATATCCTCTAGAGAGTTAGGTTTGAAATCCTTAACGACCTGTTTCATACCAGATGATTCAAGCTGAAAAATACCTTCAAGATCTCCTCTCCCAATAAGCTCAAAGGTTTTACCATCATTTTGAGGTAACTCATCAATATTTATTTTCTTTCCAGTAGATTGATTTATAAGAGAAACTGTCTTTTCAATCATCGTAAGATTCTTAAGCCCCAAGAAATCCATTTTCAATAATCCAAGTGACTCGATATCATCCATAGAATATTGGGTTATTATTTGACCTTCATTATTCCTTTGAAGAGGTACAAGTTCGTCAAGAGGATCTGATGCGATAACAACTCCAGCTGCATGAACTCCATATGTTTTATTAGTTCCTTCAATTCTCAAAGCCAAATCAACCCATTTCTTCACCCTATTATCATTAATATATTTTTCTCTAAACTCTTGACTAGGAGAATTCTTATCAATCATTTCATTTAGTTTATAAGGTTTCCCTCTAACAACCGGTATTAACTTAGCCAATTTATCCGCCTCTCCATATGGTATGTCTAGAACTCTTGCAACATCTTTTAAAACCGCCTTAGAGGTCATTTTATTGAAAGTAATTATTTGCGCAACTTTATCCTCTCCATAACGATTAGTAACATAATCAATAACTTCATTTCTCCTATCAATACAAAAGTCAGTATCAATATCTGGCATAGACTTTCTTGCTGGATTTAAAAATCTCTCAAACAACAATCCATGCTCAACAGGATCTATATTTGTAATTTGAAGGGCATAAGCTACTAGTGAGCCTGCTGCAGAACCTCTGCCTGGTCCTACTGGGATAGCGTTATCTCTAGCAAATTTGATGTAGTCCCAAACAACCAAAAAATAATCTGGGAAACCCATATCTTTTATAATTTTTAATTCGGAAGATAATCTTCTTTTATAGTTATCATCAACTTCTGAAAGATCATTTTTTTTAAGTCTTTTTAAAAGACCTTTGTTAGATAATTGTGTAAGGAAAGAAAATGAATCATTATCTTCGTTAAGAGGGAATTTTGGCATTCTATAATTACCAAACAAATCAAATTCTTCAACTTTTTGAGAAATTTCTAGTGTATTATTCACTGCCTCATTAATTGATTCATCATCAATATGATCTTTAAAAAGTTCAAGCATTTCATTTTCACTTTTAATATATTCTGTGCCGGTATATCTCAATCTTTTCTCATCACTTATTAGTTTTCCTGTTAATACACAAAGCAAAGCATCATGTGCTTCAACATCCATATTTGATAAGTAATGAGCATCGTTGGTAGCGATCACTTTTATTTGGTGCTTCTTCCCAATTTTTATCAATTCGACGTTAACAATTCTGTCCTCAATAGAGCCGTGATCTTGTATTTCTAGATAAAAATCATCTGCAAATAAATTTTTATACCAAAGAGCTATATCCTCTGCTACGTCTAATCTATCTTTTAAGATGGCCTGAGGTATCTCTCCACCGAGACAAGCTGTAGAAACTATAAGACCATCACTATATTTACTTAAAAGAGATTTATCAATACATGGTCTAGAAAAAATACCACGGCCTCTCATCCCATTAAGGTGACTAATTGTTGTTAACTTCACTAGATTCTTATAACCAATATAATTTTTTGCTAACACCACCAAATGATATCTTTTTTCTTTTTTAGGTTGAGGATCATCAATAGATCCATTAATCACGTACATTTCATTACCAATAATTGGTTTTATACCTTTCTCCTTACACTTCTTGACCAAATCAAGAACTCCATACATAACTCCATGATCAGTAAGAGCTATAGATTCCATTCCAAGATCAGAAGCTCTATCTACAATTTTTGAAATTTGACTGGCTCCATCAAGTAAGCTGTAGTCACTATGATTATGAAGCGGAACGAAACCCATATTCAAATGATTTATATATATAAGATAGAGAAAATTTCTAAAAGATCTATACTTTGTGATTACAAATTAATTATTAATACAGCTTTAGAATAAGGGTCTATTCTTAATTACCTGAGCATCAATCTCAAAAATATTTGCGGCATTCAATATTTTTTCTTCTTCTAATACATTGCCTATTAATTGCAGTCCTATAGGTAATCCTTTAGTGTCAAAACCACAAGGAATACTGATTGCTGGGAGTCCGGCTAAATTAACAGGCACAGTTAGTAGATCTGACAAATACATAGAAAGTGGATCATTCACGAAATCACCCTTCAAAAAAGCGGTAGTTGGACATGTTGGGGTTAATAAAATATCTACTTTCTTAAAAGCACTATCAAAATCTTTTCTTATTAATGTCCTAACTTTTTGTGCCTTCTTGTAATAGGCATCGCTGTATCCAGCTGACAAAGCATAAGTTCCTATCAAAATTCTTCTTTGCACTTCATCTCCAAATCCTTCAGCTCTACTTTTTGATGTCATATCAATAAGATTTAAACCATCATCCGATCTGTAGCCATATTTGACACCATCATATCTGGCTAAATTTGCGGAGGCTTCAGATGGTGCAATGACATAATATGTGGCAATTCCGTCGTTAAATCTAGGACATTCAACTTCAATAATTTCAGCTCCTAAAGTTTTGAATCTCTCAACTCCAGAAAGAACAGATTCCTTAACTTCTGGATTAAGACCTTGATGTTCAAAACATTCTTTAATGATTCCTATTTTTATTCCCTTTATAGATTTATTTAAATTACTCAAATAATTTGGGACTGGTTTTTCAAGACATGTTGAGTCAAAGGGGTCTTTCCCTGATATTGAATAAAGAATTTCAGCAGCATCTGAGACGTTATTTGTAATTGGGCCAATTTGATCAAGAGAGCTAGCAAATGCTACTAATCCCCATCTGCTAACTCTGCCATAAGTAGGTTTAAGCCCGACAACACCACAAAAAGAAGCTGGTTGTCTTATGGATCCTCCTGTATCAGAACCTATAGCCGCTGCACAAAATCCAGCGGCGACTGAAGCAGCACTACCTCCAGAACTGCCTCCAGGAACTCTATTAATATTCCAAGGATTAGAAGTAACACCAAATACAGAAGTTTCCGTTGAACTACCCATTGCAAATTCATCTAAATTTGTTTTTCCTAAACATATTCCTCCTGAAGACCATAATTTGCTTGAAGCTGTAGCTTCATAAGGTGCAACAAAGTTTTTGAGCATTTTACTTGCACAAGTAGTTACAACACCTTTGGTGCAAATATTATCCTTTATTGCTATTGGTATTCCTGCAAGTGGAGGAAGTTCTTCTTTTTTTTGAATTAATTTATCTATATACTCAGCTTGGGCTATGGCACTATCTTTTGTAGTACAAATATATGAATTAATTTCAGAATCTTTAGAGTCAATTTTAGCAAAAATATCAACAACTAATTCTTTAACAGAAGCATTATTGCTAATAATTTCCTTTCTTAAAGAATTAAAATTCATTTTTAATTTATTTCATAAAATTAAAGTTATCAAACAGTTAATGGTTCTTCTTTTTTGCAGCGAACCAAACTATGTTTAATACTTTTAGAACCTTCATCGGAAAGATCTTGAATAAAATAAGACATATTTTCTTTTAAACTACGTTTAGTAATAAATGGTCCGAACCAGTAAGTACCATTAGGTTGATTTGTCTCAATTTTAGCCCACCAAGCTAAACCGAGTTTGTTTCCGAAGTGTCTAATCAATTTTATTGGCCTATAAGGCCATCAATTCTTGTTAAATTCTATACAATTTTGTAGTGAAAATTCAATAAATTTTTATTAATAATAAAAATGTATTGAAACAACAACATATTACAGGTCTTTATTAACAACGATTATGAACAAATAAAGTTATTTACTTGTCAAGTGAAATAGTGATATGGCTGCCGCCACTGAGGCATTTAAACTTGAAGTCTTACCTTTAAGAGGAATGCTTAATAGAAAATCGCATTTTTTTTGAGTTAGCAAAGAAATTCCTTTATCTTCAGAGCCAACTACAACTACTAAGGGTGATTTTTCTAAAAAGTTTGAGATAGATAATTGACTATCACCAGATAAGCCAATAACAAGAAACCCATTTTTCTTAAGCTCCTCAAGTGCTCTATTTAAGTTAACCACTCTACTTACTCGCAAGTGTTCTAAGGCTCCTGCAGCTACCTTGGCGACTGTTCCCGTCAATCCGGCTGATCTTCTCTGAGGAATAATGATACCCTTGCAATCAAATGCTTCTGCTGATCTTATGATCGCACCAACATTATGTGGATCAGTTATACCGTCCAATGCAAGTATTAGAGGGTTTGCGCAGTTGTGTTTAGAAAAATCAATTAATCGCTCCAGGGATATTGTTTTAGATGATGCTAACTGCAATGCAACACCTTGATGTGAAGCACCATTTGTCAATTGCGAAAGCCTGTTCCAAGAAACTTCTTCAATGAGAACTCCTTTAGATTTAAGGTCCTTTAGCAAAATATAGAATTTATCTGAAGAAAAGATTTCCGAAGTACACCAAATCCTATTAATTGCACTTTCACTAATAAGAACCTCATAAACCGAATGTTTACCCCATATCCAATCATCAAAATTTCTCTTATATGTAAACTCTTGATGAGTTTCAGGCTTTTTGATAGAAAATTCTGTATTAGATTTAATTATTGGCTTTCTTCTTCTTGAAGATGAAAAAGTATTTTTTTTATCATTATTATTTGAATTTTCAACATTTTTATTTTTAGCAGAATTGTTCAAAAATCTTTCATTTTTTTCTGAGCGATTTGTATTCTTTGATTTATAACCAATATCTGAATTTTTTTTGTAATCTTTACTATTTTTTCCGGAAAAATTTTTATTTGAGGAGTTTTTCATAGGTTCAATTCATTTTTAATTCTAAATAATCGAAAAGTGTTGATAATCTTTGAGGATCTTTTAAAAATAGCCAGCCAATTAAAGTTTCAAAACCAGTTGCTCTGGAGTATATGGTGGGGTCTGAAGATTTTGGATACCTCTTAGTTTTATTTCTAGCACGCCTAATAAGGTCTATTTCATTTGAATTTAATAAATGTTCAATTTGACTTAATGATTTTGATTGGGATTTTGCTTTTACTTCGTTTACTACTGATAAATGGAGATCTTTTGATCTTAAAGGATAATGAACATGTCTTAATCTTTGGTGAAGCTCCCATACTGAATCTCCAAGCCAAGCAAGTTGAATAACACCTATATCCTCGGGAGATCCATATGGAACAAGATTTTGGATCCAATAATTCAATTTTTTAAAAAATTTAATGCATCTTCAAGGCTTGACTTCAAGTTAAGAAAATCCCCTAAACGAACAAGTTTAATTGTTTGGGCCACTCTCGAATTACCAACTACAGAGAACCCAAGTTTTGACCTTTTGCATTCTTTAGCGGTCTGAACAAGAGCTCCAAGACCCGAGGAATCTAAAAAATCTATCTTTGTAAGATCAATAACGAATGGCAGCTCATTTTTTAAGTTACTAGTAACAAAAGTCTTAAATTGTTTTTCTGAGAAAGCGTCAAGTTGTCCTTTAAAAGTGAAAACAATAATGTTTGTTTTAACTGCAAGGTTTCCTCTTAAAGAAACCGTTAACTTCTGGAAATCTTCTATGATCTAATACCTCCAAAAAATTAATGTATCAAATGTAATTATCAAATCAAAAGAAAACAATATGTCAACATCTTTCTAACATTAGAGAAACAAATTTTTTAAATAAATAATCTGAATCATGTGGGCCAGGTCCTGCTTCAGGATGATATTGAACACTAAATATTGGCTTATTATTAACTTCTAGACCAGCCACTGTATTATCGTTGAGGTTGTAATGAGTTATTTTGACTATTTCCTTTGAGAGAGAATCAGGATCAATAGCAAAACCATGATTCTGACTAGTTATCTCAATTTTATTATTTTTTCCACAAGGGTGATTTAAACCACGATGTCCAAAGGGTAACTTATAAGTAGAACCTCCTAATGCTAATCCGAATATTTGGTGACCCAAGCAAATACCAAACATAGGTATTTCACCATTTTCAATAAGTGATTTTGCTAAGTCTATACCTTCATAAACAGAAGAAGGATCGCCTGGACCATTTGAGAAAAAAATACCATCCGGCTTATTAGACATAACATCTTCTAGAGAAGATCGAGAAGGCAAAACCAAAACTTCACAACCATAGGATACAAGTCTATTTAGAATTGAATTTTTAATTCCAAAATCAATTGCTACTATTTTTAATTTTTTAAACGATTCATCATATCTTTTTCTTATATCAAAAATTGTTTGTGTATGACTTTGCCATAAATATTGTTGCTTTGTTGAAACTACTTTTGATAAATTTAATCCCTCCATCTTTGGCGCATCATTAATTATCTTTAAACAACTTTCTACAGTTTTATCTTCAGAGGTAATAAGTCCATTCATAGAGCCATTAGATCTTAAAATTTTAACAAGAGCTCTTGTATCAATTCCATGAAGTCCTATTATGTTTTTTTCATCTAACCATTGATTGAAATTCTTTTTAGATCTCCAATTACTTTTATTAGAAGAGAAATTTCTAACAATTATACCTTTAACATTAATATTAGATTCTGAATCTTCAAAATTAATACCGGTATTTCCAATCTCTGGATAAGTGAAAGTTAATATCTGTCCATAATAACTTGGATCAGTAATAACTTCTTGATACCCCGTCATTCCCGTATTAAAGACTATTTCACCAATAGCTGTACCGGAAGCTCCAAAGTAAAATCCAGGGAATACAAATCCATTACTTAAGACTAATTTTGCATTTTTCTTATATGGATTAATCATAATTTTAAATTAATTAATTTGCGGATAAATAATTTTTTAATAGTAAAAACTTTTTCCAAGGATCTCCTTTATGAATCGAATTTAAAGCTTTATTAAATCCTTCATTTAAATCATCCTCAATTCCTGCTACCCAAAGCACTAAAGCAGCATTAAAGGCAACAACATCCATATGAGATTTTTGTCCAGAACCTTTTAAAACAGACTTTAATATTTCCTCATT
>QCDN01000016.1 GCA_003280885.1 Prochlorococcus sp. AG-355-J04
TATATAAATTGACTTAAAATAATTCTCACACATAAAGAAGTTTTTCATATAAAAAGATTCGAAAATTTGTATTTTATGGATGTAAACAAAAAAACAACAATAATATATTTCTTCAATTAGATTTATCGAATAAAGTTAAAACTATTAATTAAATGAAGTTTCTCAAGGTTAAATTTAACAATTTAATCCGTATATTAATTGTACTTTGTTTTTGTTTAGTTAATTTCTCTCAACAGGGAGAAGTTTTAGCTTTAGCTTCTTTTGACAGTCATAATTTTGTATCAACCGCAGTGAAAAATGTTGGTCCTGCAGTTGTAAAAATTGATACTGAGCGTTTGGTAGAAAGACAGCAATTTGATCCTACTTTACTTGACCCTTTATTGAGGGATTTACTTGGTGAGCAAGGAATTTCTCCAGAAAGAGAGAGAGGGCAAGGTTCTGGAGTTATCATTAATGAGAATGGTTTAGTTCTTACAAATGCTCATGTAGTAGAAAGAGTCGATGATGTTTCAGTTACTTTGGCAGATGGATCTATTTGTGATGGTCAAGTTTTGGGCACAGATGCAGTAACTGATCTAGCTTTAGTAAAAATTGATGAAGATGCTTATTCTGGTTTTGCTCCACTTGGAAATTCTGAAGATCTTGAAGTTGGGGATTGGGCAATAGCTCTTGGTACTCCCTATGGTCTTGAAAAAACAGTTACCTTAGGAATTGTTAGTAGCCTACATAGAGATATTAATAGTTTAGGATTTTCAGATAAAAGGCTCGATCTTATTCAGACTGATGCAGCAATAAATCCAGGGAATTCTGGCGGACCACTCATAAATTCTAGTGGTGAGGTAATAGGAATTAATACACTAGTTAGAAGTGGCCCTGGAGCTGGTTTAGGTTTTGCGATTCCTATCAATTTAGCTAAGAGTGTTTCTGATCAACTTCTTAACAATGGGGAAGTTATTCATCCATATTTAGGGGTGCAATTGATTTCTTTAAATCCTAGAATTGCTAAAGAACATAATCGAGACCCTAATTCGCTAGTTCAATTACCTGAAAGAAATGGAGCTCTAATTCAATCAGTAATACCTAATAGCCCCGCTGAAAAAGCTGGTTTGAGAAGAGGTGATTTAGTAATAGCAGCCGAAAATATCTCTATAAAAGAACCTAAAGCTTTACTTGACCAAGTAGAAAAAGCTCAGATAGGAAAAATATTCCTTTTAGATATTTTGAGAGATAATAAAGAGATACAGATAAATATCAAACCAGAACCTCTCCCAGGTTTGACATAAATCACCCATTGAAATTTAATAATCTATAAACTTAGAAAAAAACATTTTGGATTCACAAACTCAAATGAAACAAATTGTTGCTAATGCAGCAATCAGGGAAGTAAAGAGTGACATGATTCTCGGATTAGGGTCTGGGTCTACAGCTGCGCTAATGATAAAAAGTCTAGCCGATGAAATTCGTCTTGGAAAACTTCAAAATATAAGAGGTGTTGCAACTTCTTTTCAATCAGAAGTTTTGGCGCTTGAACTCGATATCCCACTTATCGATTTAGCTTCTGTTTCTCAAATTGATTTAGCTATTGATGGAGCAGATGAAGTTGATCCAGGATTTCAATTAATAAAAGGAGGAGGAGCATGCCATGTTAGAGAAAAGTTAGTGGCATCTAAAGCTGATCAATTGTTGATTGTTGTTGATGAAACTAAACTTGTACAAAGTCTAAATAAATCTTTCCCCTTACCTGTAGAGGTTCTTCCAAATGCTTGGAAGCAAGTTCAGGAAGTGATCTCAACAATGCATGGCAGTTCTTCTTTAAGAATGGCTACAAAAAAAGCTGGCCCAGTCGTTACAGATCAGGGCAACTTAATCTTAGATGTTTTATTTAGTGATGGTATTAAAAATCCAAAAGAAATTGAAATGACTATTAATAATATTCCAGGAGTATTGGAAAATGGATTATTTGTTGATCTTACAGACAAAGTATTAGTTGGTAAAATTGAAAACAACACTCCAGTTGTTTACTCACCCTCAAGAGCTGGCTAATCCTCAAATCTTATTTGTACTGAGTTAGCGTGGCTATGTAAGCCCTCACTTTTAGCAAGATTAATAATATCAGGGCTATTAACTTTTAAACTTTCTTCATTAAATTCTATTATTGAAGTATTTTTCATAAAAGTTTCAACCCCCAAAGAACCGCTAAATCTAGAATTTCCTGATGTGGGTAAAGTATGATTTGGCCCAGCAAGATAATCTCCAACAGCTTCTGGGGTCCATTTACCTAAAAATATCGCTCCTGCATTCTCTATACCTGCAAGAATTTTTTTTGAATCTTTTGTAAGGATTTCTAGGTGTTCAGGGGCAAAGTTATTGCTTAGTTCAACACATGATTCATAATTCTCGCAAATCACAATTAATCCCCAATTTTTTATTGATTTCATGCAAATTTCTTTTCTTGGATGATTATCCATTTTTTTATAAAGTTCTTCCAAAACTTCTTTTGCCTGCTTTTTTGATGTAGTTAGAAGTATTGATGAAGCCAAAGGATCATGTTCTGCTTGCGCTAGTAGATCAGATGCTATGTGAGTGCTTTGAGCCGATTCATCTGAAATAATTAATATTTCACTTGGACCAGCTAAAGAATCAATCCCTGTAGAGCCATAAATAAGTTTTTTCGCAGTTGTAACATAGATATTCCCTGGGCCTGAAATAACATCAACTTTGCTAATTTGATTTGTGCCAAATGCTAAAGCTCCAATTGCTTGAGCTCCTCCAATTCTAAATACTTTATTGACCCCTGATAAGTGAGCTGCAGCTAAAACAGTTTTGTTTATTTCCCCTTCTTTATTCCCAGGAGATACCATTATAATTTCTTCTACTCCTGCTACTTTTGCAGGTATTGCATTCATTAATACAGTACTTGGATAAGCAGCTCTACCTCCAGGAATATAAATACCCGCATTTTTAACTGGCCTCCATCTTCTTTGGACCATATCTCCATATTGACCTTTTATAGTGAAAGATTGAGGTATTTCCTTTTCATGAAATTTTTGAATTCTTTTATGAGCTACCTCAAGTGAGCGCTTCAAGTTTTTATCAATTTCATCCCATGCATTCTTTATTTGATCCGAACTCACTTGCATAGGGTCAGGGTTGAAACCATCAAATTTTTTTGTATATTTTTCTACTGCTTTATCTCCAGAAATTTTTACCTCTTGAAGAATATCTTCAACAATTACATTTATTTTATTATTATTTTCTGAATTAGTTCTAGTAGAAATCTTTTTTAATTCCTCAATAGCTTCTTTTTTATTATTTATGATCTTCATAATGCTTGATTTTTTCAAATTGAAAGGCTCAAAACCCTTTTTAATAACTATTTAAATTATATATTATTGATTAGTAGTCAATTTATTTGTTATGATAGGGATCTTCTATTTATGTACCCTCTGTGGCCAATAACAATTCAGCAAAAAAGAGAATACAAATTGCCGAAAGAAACCGTTTAATAAATAAGTCATACAAATCTACCGTTAGGACTTTAACCAAAAAAACCTTAGAGAATTGCGAAAAATATAGTAAAAATCCTAATGAGGATAATAAAAATTTAGTAAAAACTAGTCTAAATAAAGCCTTTAGTTTAATAGATAAAGCAGTTAAAAAAAATGTTCTTCACAAGAATAACGGTGCTAATAAAAAATCGAAAATTAACAATTTTGTAAAAACTACACTTACCAGTAAGTAAAAAATCTATATCAAAATTATGAGCGATATCGAACTCATAGACTCTCACTGTCATTTAATATTTAAAAATTTCGAAAAAGATCTAGAAGATGTTGTTTTAAGATTACGTTCAAGAGGCGTAAAAAAATTAGTTCATGCTTGTTGTGAATTAACAGAAATTCCAAAGTTGAAAAAAATATCTCATGAATTTAAAGAAATTTATTATTCAGTTGGCTTACATCCTCTAGAAGCAAAAAAATGGGAACAAAGTTCAAAATCTCTCTTAAGAAAATCAGCTCAAGAAGATAAAAGAGTTGTGGCCATTGGGGAATTAGGTTTGGATTTTTTTAAAAATGAAAATAAAACTCAGCAAATTGAAGCACTTATTCCCCAAATGGAGTTAGCTTATGAACTTAAATTACCTGTGATTATCCATTGCAGAGATGCTGCAAATGAAATGATTGAGATATGTAGTGATCTCGCAAAAAAAGGAAAATGTCCTGATGGTGTACTCCATTGTTGGACAGGAACCTCAAAAGAAATGAAGCAATTTTTGGATCTTGGATTTTATATCAGTTTTAGTGGAATAGTGACTTTCCCAAAAGCACATGAAATTCATGAGTGTGCCAAAATGGTCCCAAGTGATAAATACTTAATTGAAACTGACTCACCATTTTTAGCTCCTGTCCCTCATAGGGGTAAAAGAAATGAACCTGCTTTTGTTGAAAGTGTTGCCAATTTTATTGCAGATTTAAGATCTACTGAATTAACCACAATTGCTAAAGAGTCATCTAAGAATGCTGAAGATTTGTTTAAATTTGACTTGTTAATTTGACATTTCAGCTGTTAATATTAGAAATTACTGGAATTTTTTCTTAATTTTTTAGTTTTACTTACTCATTTAATGATTTATCAGCATTAAACAAAATTTAATCCTTATTAATTAAGTTGATTTTTTTTTGAAATCGAGATTTAATGGTTGATCTTACATTAAGTGAAAAGTTAAAGAACTAAATATTGAGTAGATTTAAAGTAAATGGTAAATCTCACAAAATCGCAGGTTTTCTTGGATGAGCAGTAGCGCTTTACAGGTAGCAAAAACAGATACTTATCTACCAGATTTAGTTGAAGTACAAAGAGCAAGCTTTAAATGGTTTTTGGAAAAGGGTTTAATAGAAGAACTACAAAATTTTTCTCCCATTTCCGATTACACAGGTAAATTAGAACTACATTTTATCGGTGAAGAGTATAGGTTAAAAAGACCTAGGCATGATGTTGAAGAGGCCAAAAGAAGAGATGCTACATTTGCATCTCAAATGTATGTAACTTGCAGGTTAATTAATAAAGAGACAGGGGAAATTAAAGAACAAGAAGTATTTATTGGCGAATTACCATTGATGACCGAAAGAGGAACTTTCATTATCAATGGTGCCGAAAGGGTTATTGTTAATCAAATAGTTAGAAGTCCCGGAGTATATTTCAAAGATGAACTGGATAAAAATGGTCGAAGAACTTACAATGCAAGCGTTATCCCTAATAGAGGTGCATGGTTAAAATTCGAGACTGACAAAAATAATTTACTTTATGTAAGAGTTGACAAAACTAGAAAAATTAATGCTCATGTTCTTATGAGGGCGATGGGTCTTTCAGATAATGACGTTGTGGATAAACTTAGGCATCCCGAGTTTTATCAAAACTCAATTGAGTCAGCAAATGATGAGGGTATAAATTCAGAAGATCAGGCATTACTCGAGCTATACAAGAAGCTTCGTCCAGGTGAACCACCCTCCGTTTCTGGTGGACAACAGCTATTACATAGTAGATTTTTTGATCCCAAAAGATATGATTTAGGCCGAGTAGGCAGATATAAAATAAATAAAAAATTGAGACTCACTGTGCCAGACGATGTGAGAACACTTACCCATGAAGATGTTCTTTCTACCATTGATTATTTAATTAACCTAGAACTGGATATTGGAGGAGCTAGTTTGGATGATATTGACCACCTTGGTAATCGAAGGGTTAGATCAGTAGGAGAACTTCTTCAAAATCAAGTCAGGGTTGGACTGAATCGTTTAGAAAGAATTATTAAAGAAAGAATGACTGTTGGAGAAACAGATTCTTTAACCCCCGCTCAACTAGTCAATCCCAAACCTTTGGTCGCTGCTATAAAGGAATTTTTTGGTTCTAGTCAGTTAAGTCAGTTTATGGATCAAACTAATCCTTTGGCTGAATTAACGCATAAGAGAAGAATTTCAGCATTAGGTCCAGGAGGTTTAACTCGAGAAAGAGCTGGCTTTGCAGTTAGAGATATACACCCTTCACATTACGGAAGATTATGTCCCATCGAGACTCCTGAAGGACCTAATGCAGGCCTTATAAATTCTTTAGCTACCCACGCAAGAGTTAATGAGTATGGTTTTATTGAAACACCTTTTTGGAAAGTTAATGACGGTAAAGTTAATAAAGAAGGTAATCCTGTTTATCTTTCTGCTGATTTAGAAGATGAGTGTCGGGTTGCTCCAGGAGACGTCGCAACTGACAAGGAAGGAAATATAATCGCAAATCTAATACCAGTAAGATATAGACAGGATTTTGAAAAAGTTCCCCCTCATCAAGTTGATTACGTTCAGCTTTCTCCGGTGCAGGTAATTTCAGTTGCTACTTCACTTATTCCGTTCTTGGAACATGATGACGCTAATAGAGCTCTAATGGGATCAAATATGCAACGCCAAGCTGTTCCATTGCTCAGGCCAGAACGTCCTTTAGTTGGTACAGGTTTAGAATCTCAAGTTGCTAGAGATTCTGGGATGGTTCCAATTACAAAAGTTAATGGAACTGTATCTTACGTAGATGCTAATGAAATTATCGTTAAAGACGAGCTTGGTAATGAACATTTTCATTATCTTCAGAAATATCAAAGATCAAATCAAGATACTTGCCTCAACCAAAGACCTATAGTGAAAGTTGGAGATAGAGTTATATCTGGTCAGGTTTTAGCAGATGGATCCGCATGTGAAGGAGGGGAAATAGCTCTAGGCCAAAATGTTTTAATTGCTTACATGCCATGGGAGGGATACAACTATGAAGATGCAATACTTGTAAGTGAGAGGATGGTAACTGATGATTTATATACTTCAGTACATATTGAAAAATATGAAATTGAAGCAAGACAAACGAAGCTCGGACCTGAAGAAATTACGAGAGAGATTCCCAATATCTCGGAAGAAAGCTTGAACAATCTTGATGAAATGGGAATTATTAGGATTGGTGCTTTTGTTGAGAGTGGAGATATTCTTGTAGGAAAAGTGACTCCAAAAGGGGAATCAGATCAACCACCTGAAGAAAAACTGTTAAGAGCTATTTTTGGTGAAAAGGCTCGAGATGTGAGAGACAATTCCCTGAGGGTACCTAAAACTGAAAAGGGAAGAGTTTTGGATGTTCGCATTTATACAAGAGAACAAGGTGATGAATTACCTCCTGGAGCGAACATGGTTGTTAGAGTTTATGTTGCTCAGAGAAGAAAAATTCAAGTAGGTGACAAAATGGCTGGTAGGCATGGAAATAAAGGAATTATTAGCAGAATCTTACCAAGAGAAGATATGCCCTATTTACCTGATGGAACCCCCGTAGACATAGTTCTCAATCCTTTAGGAGTGCCAAGTAGGATGAATGTAGGTCAAGTTTTTGAATTGTTGATGGGCTGGGCAGCCTCCAACTTAAATTGTAGGGTTAAAGTTGTTCCATTTGATGAAATGTATGGAGCTGAAAAATCACATCAAACTGTTCAAGCATTTTTAGAGGAGGCTTCAAAACAACCAGGTAAAGCATGGGTTTACAATCCTGAAGATCCTGGAAAGTTATTACTTAAAGATGGCAGAACAGGGGAACCCTTCGATCAGCCAGTCGCTGTTGGATACTCTCACTTCCTCAAATTAGTTCATTTGGTTGATGATAAAATTCATGCTAGATCTACTGGTCCTTACTCTTTGGTTACACAGCAACCATTGGGTGGTAAAGCTCAGCAAGGTGGTCAAAGGCTTGGAGAAATGGAAGTATGGGCTCTTGAAGCTTATGGAGCCGCTTATACTCTTCAGGAATTGTTAACAGTTAAATCTGATGATATGCAAGGAAGGAATGAAGCTCTTAATGCAATCGTAAAAGGTAAACCGATCCCAAGGCCTGGTACTCCTGAGTCATTTAAAGTTCTTATGAGGGAATTACAATCTTTAGGTTTGGATATAGGGGTTTATACAGATGAAGGCAAAGAAGTAGATTTAATGCAAGACATCAATCCTAGAAGAAATACTCCTTCAAGGCCGACTTATGAATCATTGGGAACCTCTGAATATGAGGAAGATTAAACGCTCAATAAAAATCTTTTAATTCAAATTCACCTAAAATGACAAACAGCAACTTAAGAACTGAAAATCACTTTGATTACGTCAAAATTTCAATAGCTTCTCCTCAAAGAATAATGGATTGGGGTCAGAGGACATTGCCCAATGGACAAGTAGTGGGTGAAGTTACGAAACCTGAAACTATTAATTACAGGACACTCAAACCAGAAATGGATGGATTGTTTTGTGAAAAGATTTTTGGGCCATCGAAAGATTGGGAATGCCATTGTGGAAAGTACAAAAGGGTAAGACATCGTGGAATTGTTTGTGAGAGATGTGGGGTAGAGGTTACTGAAAGTAGAGTCAGAAGACATAGGATGGGCTACATAAAACTCGCTGCGCCAGTTTCCCATGTTTGGTATTTGAAAGGAATCCCTAGTTACGTTGCAATTCTTTTGGATATTCCGCTTAGAGATGTAGAACAAATAGTTTATTTTAATTGTTATGTTGTCTTAGACCCAGGTGATCATAAAGAACTTAAATATAAGCAATTACTTACTGAGGATGAGTGGTTGGAAATTGAAGATGAAATTTATGCTGAAGATTCAACCATTGAAAATGAACCTTTTGTTGGCATTGGTGCTGAGGCACTGAAGCAATTACTTGAGGACCTTAATTTAAATCAGATCGCAGAGGAGCTTAGAGAAGAAATTACTAATAGCAAAGGGCAAAAGAGGGCAAAACTTATAAAAAGAATAAGAGTTATTGATAATTTCATTGCAACTAATGCAAAACCAGAATGGATGGTTTTAGATGCAATCCCAGTTATACCTCCTGATCTTAGACCTATGGTTCAGCTTGATGGGGGAAGATTTGCAACTTCAGATTTAAACGACTTGTATAGAAGAGTTATAAATAGAAATAATAGATTAGCTAGGCTTCAAGAAATTCTAGCTCCAGAAATTATCGTAAGAAATGAAAAAAGAATGCTTCAAGAGGCAGTTGATGCTCTTATAGACAATGGAAGGAGAGGAAGGACTGTTGTTGGAGCAAATAATAGAGCTCTTAAGTCCCTAAGTGACATAATTGAAGGAAAACAAGGCAGATTTAGACAGAATCTTCTTGGAAAGCGTGTTGACTATTCAGGGAGATCTGTAATAGTTGTGGGTCCTAAATTAAAAATGCATCAGTGTGGTCTCCCAAAAGAAATGGCGATAGAGCTTTTTCAACCTTTTGTAATTCATAGATTAATACGCCAAAATATTGTGAATAATATTAAAGCTGCAAAAAAATTAATACAAAAAGCTGATGACGAAGTTATGCAGGTACTTCAGGAAGTTATTGAAGGGCATCCAATTCTCTTAAATAGAGCTCCTACGCTGCATCGTTTAGGAATTCAAGCTTTTGAACCGAAATTAGTTGGAGGAAGAGCAATACAACTTCATCCTTTAGTTTGTCCTGCATTCAATGCTGACTTTGATGGAGACCAAATGGCAGTTCATGTTCCTTTAGCTTTAGAGGCACAAACTGAAGCACGTATGCTTATGTTAGCCAGTAATAATATTCTTTCTCCTGCTACTGGGGAACCAATTGTGACTCCATCACAAGATATGGTTTTGGGATCTTATTATCTGACAGCCCTGCAACCAAATTATCAAAAACCAGAATTCGGAGATAATAAGACTACTTTTGCTTCATTAGAAGATGTTATTTTTGCTTTTGAAGATAAAAGACTCTGCCTACATGAATGGGTTTGGGTTAGATTTAATGGAGAAGTTGAAGATGAAGACGAAATGCTTAGACCACAAAAAACTCAAGATCTAGAAGATGGCTCAAGATTAGAAATCTGGAATTTAAGAAGGGATAGACTTGACTCCGATAATAATTTAATAAGTCGATTTGTCCTCACTACTGTTGGGAGAGTAGTTATGAACTATACCATCATCGATTCTGTATCTAAAACGTAATCTTTAAAAACTATTTTCCATTCTATTTAAAAATCATGACTTCATCTAAATCAAAAAAAACATCCAGAGTACGTAAAAGTACAAAAAACTCAAAAAAGAACAATCCGGTTATAATGCCACCTCTCGCTAAAACACCGCCATCATTTAAGAATAAGGTAGTTGATAAGAAAGCTTTAAAAAATTTAGTCTCATGGGCTTATAAAACTCATGGAACTGCTATAACTGCAGCTATGGCTGATAATTTAAAGGACTTAGGATTTAAATATGCTACCCAAGCAGCTGTCTCTATATCCGTCGATGACTTAAAAGTTCCTGAAGCTAAACAAGATTTAATAGGACAAGCTGAAGAGCAAATATCTGCTACAGAAGAATGCTATAGACTTGGTGAAATTACCGAAGTTGAAAGACACACAAAAGTTATAGATACTTGGACTGAAACTAATGAGAGATTAGTAGATGCTGTTAAGAAGAATTTCAATCAAAATGATCCTCTAAATTCCGTTTGGATGATGGCTAATTCAGGAGCCAGAGGTAATATGTCTCAAGTAAGACAACTTGTTGGTATGAGGGGATTGATGGCTAATCCTCAAGGAGAAATCATTGACTTGCCAATAAGAACCAATTTTAGAGAAGGGCTCACTGTTACTGAATATGTAATTTCTTCTTATGGTGCGAGGAAAGGTTTGGTGGATACTGCCTTAAGAACAGCTGATTCTGGTTATTTGACTCGAAGATTAGTTGATGTCGCTCAAGATGTAATTGTGAGAGAAGAAGATTGTGGAACAGAAAGATCAATAGTTGTTGAGGCTGAAGATGGTAAATTTGGATCAAGGCTTTTTGGTAGGCTTACAGCTGAAGATATTTTTGATGGTGAAGAAAACCTTGTCGTTCCTCAAAATACTGCAATAGATCCTTCATTGTCAGGAGAAATTGAACAAGCATCTATTAAAAAAGTAAAAATAAGATCCCCATTAACATGTGAAGCTAATAGGTCGGTTTGTAGGAGGTGTTACGGATGGGCATTAGCTCATAATCATTTGGTTGATTTAGGTGAAGCAGTTGGAATTATTGCTGCTCAATCTATTGGTGAGCCAGGAACTCAATTGACAATGAGAACTTTCCATACTGGAGGTGTATCAACTGCTGAAAGTGGAGTAGTAAGATCAAAAGTTTCTGGTAAAGTTGAATTTAGTTCAAAAGCAAAGGTTAGAGGATACAGAACCCCACATGGCGTAGAGGCTAAACAAGCAGAGGTTGATTTTATATTAAAAATAGTTCCTCAAGGAAATAACTCTAGCAAAGTTCAAAAAATTGAAGTTTCTAGTGGATCGCTTTTATTTGTAGATAACGGTGAAGAAATTAATTCTGATATAACTGTTGCTCAGATTATTGCTGGAGCCGTGAAAAAGAGTGTTGAAAAAGCAACCAAAGATGTTATCTGTGATTTGGCTGGTCAAGTTAGGTATGATAAGGTTATTCAACCCAAGGAGGTAACAGATAGGCAGGGTAATATTACCTTAAAAGCTCAAAGATTAGGAAGATTGTGGGTTTTAGCTGGAGATGTTTATAACTTACCACCTAATGCGAGACCTGTTATCGAATCCGGAAAGTCTGTAGATGAAGGAACTGTTTTGGCAGAGGCAAGCCAATCAAGTGAGTTTGGCGGACAAGTACGATTGAGAGAATCAATAGGAGACTCAAGAGAAGTTCAGATTGTTACTACTTCAATGTCTCTAATTAATTTTAAATTGATTGAAGAATCTACTCACTCAGGTCAAATATATAATTTGGAATCTAATGATGGTACAACTTATAGGTTAAATATTTCTCCTGGAAGTAAAATTAGTAATGGTGAGGTTATTGCAGATTTAACGGATGAAAGGTTCCGTACAAAAACAGGGGGTCTTGTAAAATATGCTCCAGGATTAAGTGTCAAAAAAGCAAGATCATCTAAAAATGGTTTTGAAGTAAGTCAAGGAGGTACGCTGCTTTGGATTCCTCAAGAGACACATGAAATTAATAAGGACATATCTCTTCTAATGATTGAAGATATGAAATGGATTGAAGCTGGAACAGAAGTTGTAAAAGATATTTTTAGTCAAACATCAGGCATTGTTACGGTTACGCAAAAAAATGATATCCTTCGTGAAATAACTGTAAGAAATGGAACTTTTCATGAGTGTGATGATGAAGAAGTTTTGAATAGATTTACAGAAGAAGGAAATCTCGTAAATCCAGGCGAAAAGATTTTAGATGGTATTGATAATAAAGAAATTTTATTTGTTCAAAAATTAGAAACCCCTAAGTGTCGAGGTTTGTTATTAAGAACTGTTGAAGAATTTACTATTCCTGATAAAGCGGAATTACCCCAACTAGCACATGTGAAGCAAGAAAAAGGACCACATTTAGGCTTAAAAGCTATTCAAAGGCTTACTTATAAAGATGGCGAATTGATAAAATCAGTTGAAGGTGTTGAATTGCTTAGAACATATTTGAGCATTGAAAGCTTTGATGCTACTCCACAAATGACTATTGACGTCGAGTCGATTGAAGATAAAAATGATGCAACAATTAATAGATTAAATCTAGTCATATTGGAGTCTATTCTTGTAAGAAGAGATACTATATCCGACTCCAGTCATGGCTCGACACATACAGAACTTAAAGTCAATAATAACCAAGAAGTAAAAGCAGGAGATGTAATAGCTACCACTCAAATTCTTTGTAAAGAGAAGGGATTGGTTCAATTACCAAATGTTGTTGACGATGAGCCCATAAGAAGATTAATTGTTGAAAGAGAAGAAGATAAAACTAAAATTAAAATTAGTGACAAAGCAGCAGTTAAAGTTGGTGATCGTGTAGTTGATGGTGATCCTATTAGTAATTCTGTCAAATCAACTTCATGTGGAGAAATAGAAGAAATTTCTAATAGCTCAGTAACTTTAAGGCTTGGTAGGCCTTACATGGTTTCTCCTGATTCAGTTTTACACGTTGAAGATGGAGATTTAGTTCTTAGGGGAGATGGTTTAGCTTTACTTGTTTTTGAGAGGCAGAAAACTGGAGATATCGTACAAGGATTGCCTCGTATTGAAGAGTTGTTAGAAGCTAGGAGACCCAGAGATTCTGCAATTCTTTGTAAAAAATCTGGAATTGTTCAGATCAAACAAGGTAATGATGAAGAATCAGTTTCTTTATCGGTTATTGAAGAAAATGATTTAGTTAATGAATATCAACTTTTAATTGGAAAAAATATAATGGTTAGTGATGGACAACAAGTTAAAGGTGGTGAATCTTTAACTGATGGTCCAATTAATCCTCATGAACTATTAGATTGCTTTTTCAGTGATTTAAAAGATCAAAAACCTTTGATAGATGCTGCGCGAGAATCAATATCAAAATTACAAAGAAGTATGGTTAGTGAGGTACAAAATGTTTATAAGTCTCAGGGTGTTGCAATCGATGATAAGCATATTGAAGTTATTGTTAGACAGATGACAAGTAAAGTCCGTATAGAAGATGCTGGCGATACTACTCTTTTGCCTGGTGAACTAATAGAGTTGAGGCAAGTGGAAGATACAAACCAAGCAATGGCAATTACAGGAGGAGCTCCAGCAGAATTTACTCCTGTTTTGTTGGGTATTACTAAAGCTTCTCTCAATACAGATAGCTTTATTTCAGCAGCATCTTTCCAAGAAACAACAAGGGTTCTTACAGAAGCTGCTATTGAAGGCAAATCTGATTGGTTAAGAGGTTTAAAAGAAAATGTTATCATCGGTAGATTAATACCAGCAGGTACAGGTTTTAGCGGTTTTGTGGAGGAATTATCCTCAGAGGCTGGCCCTCATCCTGATATTCTTGCAGAAGAATCTGGTGGCTACAGAAGAGCACAGAACTTAAGGCCAGATTATACAGTTGATATGCCCCAATCACCTGCCGTAAGCTCTACTGCAATACTTGATGATCCAAGTGATGAAGATTTAGAGACAACGCGAAACAGACATGGCATCGATCCTTCTTCGAGTAATTTTGCAGCCTTTGCAAGGCCTAATGCAGAAAATCAATTTTCTGAAGATCAACTACCAGATCCTGCCGCCTTGGAGGGATTGCAGGAAGAAGGCCTTTTGTCTGATGAATAAATGTTATCTATTATTATTTTTAGTGACTAGAATGAATTTTTAAGATTTTAATCGATGATTAAGCCAGAGATTGTCCCCAAAAGAAAATTACCTCGTTATGGATTCCATTTTTACAATGAAAGACTTAATGGAAGGATGGCCATGATTGGTTTTATTGCTCTTATTCTTACAGAATTCTTTTTAAAACATGGTTTGCTGTTATGGTAAAAATAGTTTTGTAATGAAGACTATTGAATTTGAAAAATCTTCTTGGAAGTAGTGTTAAAGATTTAGAAAATGTAGCATTAGATTATGGTCAGGCTGCTTATAGGGGTCGCCAGATCTATAATTGGATTTATAACTATAGAAATAAGAACAAAAATATTGATCAAATAGAGGTTTTACCTTTAGATTTTAGAAAGAAGTTAAAGGATAATGGTTTTAAGGTAAGTGAGCTGATTTTTAAAGAAAGAAACTTAGCTAACGATGGTACTTTAAAGTTGTTACTTTCTACAGAAGATAATGAAAGTATTGAGTGCGTTGGTATACCAACTGAAAAAAGATTAACTGCTTGTCTTTCTAGTCAGGTTGGTTGCCCAATGGACTGCAAATTTTGTGCAACTGGCAAGGAAGGTTTGAAGAGATCTTTAAAAGCAAGTGAAATTTTAGATCAAATTTTATTTATCGAACATGAAATGAACAGAAAAGTGACCAATATTGTTTTCATGGGTATGGGAGAGCCCTTATTGAATATTGATGAGTTACTTTTTTCAATTAGATCTATAAATAATGATTTTCAGATCAGTCAGAGAAAGGTAACTGTAAGCACAGTAGCTGTTCCAAAAATGATAAGTAAATTATCAGCAAAGTCTTTTCAAATTTTGGGTAATTGTCAATTTACATTAGCAATTAGCCTGCATGCTTCAAATCAAAAAACAAGAGAGACGATAATACCTAGTGCAACAAACTATGAAATCAAAAACATAATCGAAGACTGTAAGAAATTCGTAAAAGAAACTGGTCGGAGGGTAAGTTTTGAATATCTAATGCTAGGTGGGGTGAATGACAAATTAGAACATGCTTATGAATTGAGTAATTTGCTGAAGGGTTTTCAATGTCACGTAAATTTAATACAGTATAACCAAATTGACGAGGTTGAATTTCAACGAACCTCTTTAAAAAATCTTCAATTATTTCAATCTAGACTTCTTAACAATGGCATCGCAGTTAGCTTACGAAAAAGCAGAGGTCTAGATAAAAATGCTGCATGTGGTCAGCTAAGACAAAAAGCAAAAAATAAATAATATTAACTAAAAAAAATTTTTTAAAAGTCTCTTAAACAGGTTATTATTGTGTTAATTAATCTTAAATCTTTGGGTTTTATTAAGACAAAAATTTTACCTTTCGCTATCGTCTCACTCTTTGGGATTGCCTTCTTTGCCGTTAGCGCAAGAATTTGGTTGCCAGGAGATATGATGTCTCCTGCCCCCATAAATTAATATTTTTATTTTTTCAAAATGACAAAAAATAAGGATCCTAATAAAAAAAGCTTAGTTGATATCGCTGTTGATCCAGATGTTTTAGCGAGAGAATTGGCCTTAGAAATTGAAATAGATCCTTTAGAACAAATTGATGAAGATTCTTTTCCAAAAGGTTTAAACATAACTCAGGAGTGCAATGAAGCTTTAAAAATGCTAAAAGGTAACAGAGAAGAAAGAATACAGGGATTAAGAATATTTTGTGAATATAGAGATTCAAGATCTTTTCCCCTTTTGTTACCATTACTTGATCAACCTTGTCCTGTTGAAAGAATGAGTGTTGTATATGCTTTGGGTCGTAATCCATGTCCTAGCGCGGTCGAAAAACTTGTTAGTCTTTTGGAGACTGACGATAATGCTTATGTCAGAAGAGCGACAGCATGGAGCTTAGCTAATTATGATAATCAAATTGTTTTGGAGCCATTAATAAATGCTTTGAAGAACGATGTAGCTGCAGTAAGGTTATGGTCATCTAGTTCTTTAGCTGAAATCGGAAATGTTTCTTTGAAAAATGCTCAATTGGCAGCAGAACAACTTTTAATAAGTTTAAAAATAGATAATGAACCAGGTGTAAGAAGTAATTGCATCTGGTCATTGTGTAGATTGTACGAAAAATTAAATAATACATTTCAAGAAAGTTTCGTTGATGAATGTACTAAGATAGCTCTTTTCGATAAAGAACCCTCCGTTATGGAAGAAGCAAAAACTGCCTTGGATTCAATGGGGATGCAAGGTTTTTATAACTAAATTTCTTAATTTTTTTTTTAGCACACAACTGAAAAGTTTATTTATTAGATATTCAATATAAAAATTAAAATTAATTAACTTGTACCAACTGAAACAAAAAAATTTCGTTATTCTATATAAAGTAAAAGTACTCAATACTTGAATTTAATGCCTCAAAAAACATTGAGATTCAAAATTCATCAAGACGGAAGAGTTGAAGAGACGGTAGAAGGTTTTGCCGGTAGTTCATGCAATGATGCTACCAGAGATCTTGAAAACGCTCTTGGTAAAGTAACAGTTAAAAATAAAACTTCTGATGCTTTCATCTCTAATCAAAATGAAAAATTAAAACAATTCAACCACGAATCTAATGTCACACTTTAGTACTATTAAAACTCAGCTCAAAGATGCAGAGCCATTAATTAAAGCCTTAAATAGTCTTGGTTACATAATTAACCAAGAAGAAAAGTTTGTTAAAGGCTATAAAGGTAAATTTACAGCTGTTGATATTAGTATGGATCTACCTGGTGATACTAAAGTTGGATTTAAATGGGACAATAATTCAAATACATATGAATTAGTTACTGATTTAGATCTGTGGAAATTTGAGCTCCCAGTAGAAAGATTTATCTCTAAAGTTACTCAAATGTATGCCTATGAAACAATTATTTCCAAAACAAAAGAGGATGGTTATCAGATCGTAGAACAAAAAAACCAAAACGATGGCTCTATAGAATTGGTTTTAACCAAATGGAATAATTAATCTCATATTATGGATTTAACAGATCCATTTGATAATTTTGAAGAGAATATTGAAATTACTGGGTGGGAGCCTGTACTTGGAGGACAGTTAGCAGAAAAAGCTGTTTGGGTTGATGAGGCTAAATGTATTGGTTGCCAGTATTGTGTACACGTAGCTTCGAACACTTTCATGGTTGATGAATTTCATGGTAGAAGTCGAGCTATGAGACAAGATGGAGATAGTTCTGATGTTATACAAGAAGCGATAGATACGTGCCCTGTTGATTGTATTCATTGGGTCAATTTTGAAGAATTAGATGATCTAGAGAATAGTCTCGATAGGGATATGTTTCAATCATTTGGAAAACCACCAAGAATGAATAAACATTAATTTTTAAAAAAGATGCAATATCGGAGATTTGGTCGAACCAATCTGAATATCCCTATTTTATCTCTAGGTGGAATGAGATTTCAAAAAAGTTGGGAACAATTAGATTCTTCTGAGATTTCAAATGATGAACAAAATAAAGTAGAAAATATCTTAAATTTAGCAAACAAATATGGCTTAAGTCATGTCGAAACTGCTAAGTATTATGGGACTTCTGAGATGCAATTAGGAATGGGTTTTAAAAATATAAAAAAAATCCCAAACATTATTCAAACTAAGATCCCTCCAAATAGTGATCCAGAAATTTTTAAGAGAGATGTTATGGCAAGTATTGAAAAATTAAAAGTTAAAAGAATTGATTTGCTAGCAATACATGGCATTAATACAGATAAACATTTATATCATGCTGTTAAAGATGGAGGTTGCATTGACATTTTAAGAAATTTGCAAAAAGAAAATTTAATTGGTTCTATTGGATTTTCAACTCATGGAAAATCTTCACTTATTGAGAAGGCTATATCAACAAACTTTTTTGATTATGTAAATTTGCACTGGTATTTCATTAATCAAGAAAATACAAAGGTTATAAATTTGGCAAAAAAGTATGATCTTGGGGTTTTTATAATAAGTCCCACTGATAAAGGGGGACATCTTCATACTCCCTCAAAAAAAATGTTGGAACTTTGTAAGCCGCTTCATCCTATAGTTTTTAACGATCTTTTTTGCTTAAGAAATCAAAATGTCCATACTCTCAGTGTGGGTATTGCCAAAGAGTCAGATTTTGATTTGCATTTAGAAGCTGTTTCTTTGTTATCAGACTCTGAGAAGTTTGTTCCAAAGATATTAAACAGATTAAGGGAGGAATCAATTAATTCTTTAGGTTTAGAGTGGAATCAAAATTGGAATAGAAATTTGCCTAGTTGGGAATATACGCCAGGAAATATGAATATTCCCGTTCTGCTTTGGCTTTCAAATTTAATTGATTGGTTGGATATGGAAGGGTTTGCAAAAGCTAGATATCAATTGCTGGGTAATGGAAGTCACTGGTTCCCAGGAAATAACTCTAATTTATTAGATACGGATGTTTCTGAAGTGCAATTATTGAAAGTATTAGAAGGTCATATAAACCCAAAAAAAGTTATAAGAAAATTGAGAACTTTAAAAGAAAAGTTTGGGGATAAGGTTGCTAAAAGACTATCAAAAAAATAATTTCATAATGGATTTTTCTCAGGTTTGCCAACTTTCCTTGGGTAGATCTTTGGACAAATATTTTTTGGTTGAATAAGAATAATATTTCGGGTACCTTTACTTCTTGGTAACAAGATCTTCTTTTTCTCTTTCAATTTTCCTTCTAATATTTCTAAAGTTTTATATAGATTTTTACTTTCTTCATCAGTCCATTTCCCGCAATATAAAACTCCTAACCCTTCTTTTTTTAGCATTGGTAGAATATATTCTGAAACTGTTGAAGGATTACTCACCGCTCTAGTGGTAGCTATATTGAAACTATTTCTCATTGAAGATTGATGAGCTAAGTTTTCAATCCGATCATTGATTATATGAATATTGTTTTTGAGATTGATCTTTTTAATTAGGATTTTTAGTGCCTCTGTTTTCTTTTTTGAAGAATCAATAAGGTATATCTCTGAATTAGGGTGAATTATTGCATAAGCTAAACCTGGGAAGCCACAGCCTGATCCAATATCTAAAAATTTTTTATTATTAAAATTGATATTCGGGAAAGCCTTAAATGGCCAAATGCTGTCAAAAACTTGAGATATCCAATAATCATTCCCATCAATTAATCTAGTGAGATTGGTTTTATTATTTAATTCTTTAATTTTAATTTGTAACTCTTGAAAAATTTTTATTTCTTCTTCAGTTATTAAGGCAAAAATTTCTTCGGGAATGTTTTGTTTTTTCATTTCTTTAAAAATATAAATTTTTACCTTTCATTAAATACATTCTATTTAGTAAAAATTTATTAGAATTACAATATTAATAAAAGATTATTTTGAAAGGGGAAATTTCTTATTACAAAATTTTAGGTGTAGATGAAAACGCCTCAAATCATGAATTAAGAAAGGCATTTTGTAAACTTTCCATTGAACTTCATCCTGATACAACTTCTTTAGAAATAGACGACGCTAAAAGTAAATTTCAGGAAGTTTTGGAAGCTTATGAAAATTTGAATAATAGTAATTTGAGGAAAATATATGATAATAAACTCAAGGAAAAAACTAAAAGTCAAAATAATACTAAAGTATTAAATAATTTAATAGTCGATTCAAATAATCAAAATCTAGTAGGGAATAGAAGACCTTTTTCAAATGGTGAATTGTTTTCGTTATTTCTTTTATTTATTATCATTTCCATTAGTTTAATTTCTTCAGTTTTTATTGCCTCTTTTACAGGTAAAGAATTAGATACAATACCTGTCTGGTTAGTAAAATGATAATTAAAAAAAGTCTGTGAATCTCCCTTCAAAACCTATTAACCAATATTCACTTCAATCATTGGAGTTGTGGCTAACTGATTTAGGTGCTGTGAAAGATGTTAATAATCCATCTAAATGGTACCTTTTACTTTCTAATTGGAATGCAACTATTATTTTTGAACAAGAAGATTTAAGTGTTATTTGGGAAAGTGAAGGACAAGAAACTAAAAGACTATTTTCATATTGCATTAATAGAGAAGATGTGGGAAATGCAATACTGCAGGGCCCTTAAATTTCTATCTAAAGATTGTTTAAAATTTCCCTTATTATCCAGTAACTTTTTTCTAATTGATCATCGGTTATACATAGAGGCGGCAAGAGGTAAATAACATTACCAAGGGGCCTAATAAATAAACCTTGCTCCATTGCAAGACTTTTTATTTCTTTCCCAATATTATTGAAATAACCTTTTTTGTTCCCAATATCCAAATCGAATGCAGCAATTGTGCCCGATACCCTTATTTTATTTATATGAGATAAGTTTTTAAATTTAATTAAATGAGATAAATGTTTTTCTTCAAAAGCAAGGTATTTGTGAGGTTCTTTTTCTAATAAATCAAGGCTAGCGTTTGCCGCAGCACAACCTAAAGGATTAGCAGTAAAACTATGTCCATGCCAAAAAGTTTTTGTTGGGGAATCATCAATAAAGGATTGAAAAATTTTTTCTTTACATAAAGTTATTCCCATCGGTAAAAATCCACCAGTTAAACCTTTTGAAATACTTATTAAATCAGGAATAATTTTTGCCTTTTGAAAGGCAAAAAGGCTTCCACATCTTCCAAACCCAGTCAATACTTCATCGGCAATTAACAAAGAATTGTTGTTTTTTATAATTTCTGAAACTTTTTTTATAAACTGAGGCCTAACCATATTCATTCCTCCTGCACCTTGAACAAGTGGCTCAAGGATTACTGCAACTGTGGGAGTTTTAAGTAGAGTTTCTAATGTTTGGATCGCCTCATTTTCTTTATTTTCTACTTCTTCATCATTCATCCAAGTTGAAGGCCATGGTACTCTTCTAACTGGGAACATGAGATTATCGAAATTCTCATTAAAAATATTTCTTTCACCTAAAGCCATTGCTCCAAATGTATCGCCATGATAGGCGCCATCAAAAGCTACTATTTGAGTTCTTGTCTCTCCTTTATTTTGCCATGATTGGAAGGCAATTTTTAAAGCGACTTCCACTGCAGTAGAACCGTTATCAGAAAAGAACAATCTTTCTAGTTTTGTTAATTCACTAAGTCTTTCTGCCAATTTTTTTGCTTGAGGATGTAAGAAATCAGCAAATATAACTTGCTCAAGTTTTTTTGATTGATCGAAAATGGCATTTGAAATATATTCGTTGCTATGACCATGAAGAGTTACCCACCAACTACTAATTCCATCTATTAACTCTTTTTTTGGATCTTTAGTAAATAGGAGGGCATCTTTACCATGAGTAACTTCTATTTGGGGTTGGCTCTTATTAATTTGAGTAAAAGGCGGCCAAATATTTGGGTGCCAATTTTGATTTGGAGTTTTTGAATCCAAAGATTTCATTTAACTTATTTTTGAATTTAAAAGTGAGATCAACGTATTTTTAATTTCAAGTTCTTTCCATAGTATATCTAAATTATTTGAGTCCATTTTTTTGATGTAAGGAAATTCGGTAATTAATGGAATACCACTAAAATCAACTAGAGTTTTTGGATTATCCAAGTGTTTTTCGCCATTGATTACTAATCCTAAAATCTTAATATTTCTTCGTTTTAAGGCCTCAATACTAAGCAGGGTATGGTTAAGAGTGCCTAATGAGCTCTTACATACAAGTATTACGGGAAGATTCCATTGTTTTATTAGATCTATTTGTAAAAAGTTTCGTGTTATTGGAACCATTAATCCACCTGCAGTTTCTACAATTAATGAATTTTTTACTTTTGGCAATCTCAACATGTCAAAGTTAATAGTTTTTTTATCTATTTCAGCAGCCCAATGAGGCGATAGAGGTTTTGTAAAGACATAAGCTTCTTTGATGATTTTCTCTTTACTTACTTGTGCAAGTTTTTCAACAGTTTGACTATCAGTTTGCGATTCAATACCACTTTGAATAGGCTTCCAATAAAAGGAATTTAATCCTTTAACGAAAAAAGAGCTTATTAAAGTTTTTCCAATATCAGTATCTGTTCCACAAATTATAAATTTAAAAATACTCTCCTGATTACTCATAATTTCTTTATAATTTGAATCTCAATTTGCCATGAAAGGTTCACTGTATTATTGTAATTCTTTGGCCAAAACTTTTGAATTTTTTTTAACTCCTTTACTGTTTTGCGTTTACAATTTGTTGATTGTGCTCCTACATTTTTAATGCTTCTAAAAAGCTTATATACATCTTCAAAATTTTCAAGATAATTAAACTTTTCTGAATAATGAATTTCAGTAGATTTGAAATCTTTTAATATTTCTTTAGAGCAAAGAAAATTAAGACCACTATATTCAATATCAATTTTTCTACAAGTATCTTTCCATTCAGGAAAACAATCTTTTGTTGGATATGAAATGATTAAAAAACCACCAGATATTAATTTACTAAACCAATTTTTTATTATCTTTTCTGGATTGTTTAACCAATGGATGCAAAAGTTAGATGTTAATAGAGAACAGTTATTGATTTCTGGAGGTAAATCATTATTCAAATCCCATAAAATTTTTTTACTAGATAATTTATTTTCAAGGAGCATTTTTTTGCTGAAATCAATTCTGGATACTTTTTGGGAAGAAAAATTTTTTTCTATTTCATCAGCTAATATTCCTGGTCCTGATCCTAGATCTATCCATTCACCTTTTTTTTTGGGATTTAATTCTTTGATAAATTGAATAATCTTTTTTGCAAAGAATTTCTGAATATTTGAATGCTCGAAATACCGATATGCAGCATCATTGAAATTATTTTTTATTTTCTCATTCCACTTTTTACTATCCATTTCAATCATTAAGTGTATTAAGTAAGATCTCGTAGAAATTTAAATTATTCAAGCAATGACCTTGTTGAGCTAATTTAATTAAAATTGGCTTCCTATCAAGTTTTTTATTTAAGGAATCTAAAAAGTTATTATTTGATTCGTTGTCAAGAATCAAATCATTTTCTGATTTTATAAAAATAATTTTGCAATCTTTTCTTAAAAATACAGGAAACTCTCTATTGATGTAAAGTTGTTTTAAATCGCCTAAAAGAATAGTTTTATTTAAACTCTCTAAACTTTTATAAAAGATATTTTTAAAACTATTATTCATATGATTTGGCATAAATGATCTATGTATAAATTCTTTCAACATGTCCTTAGGTTCATCTTTTATGATTTTTGTTTCCATTCTTTTTAGCGACCTCAAAATAAAGTTTCTCTTATTACCAAGAGGAAGAAAATTATTAAAAGAATTTATAAGAACAATATGAGTTGCTTCTTTTAAGATTTTTTTTTGCATTAAATGAAAACCAAATGAATGGCACAAAGTCATTCTGATTTCTTTTTTAGATTCGCTTTTAATCCATTTTGCTTGAAAATTATTTGTTGAAAAATAGCCTCTTTCATTATCTTGCCAATGCCAATTATTATTTAAAAATTCACCTTTATAATCATCCCAGAAATATTTATTTAGTCCCCACCCATGTTGAGTAATAATTTGTTTCATTTAAACTCTTTTAATACTGCAATGAAATTTTTTAGCAGATTAAAATCTAAGTTTCTTCGTATTGTTATTCTAATTCTTGATTGCCCAACTGGAACAGTAGGAGGTCTTATCGCAATTGCTAAAAACCCATTTCCCTCAAGATATTTTTGAAGATAAATAGCCTTATCATCTTGGCCAACAATAATTGATAAAATGTGAGAATCTCCCTGAACTGGAAAACTTAAATTTTTAATAATTTCATCTTTCCATATCTTCGCAGAAGATAACAAATCATTACCCCATTCTTTATTTTTTAAAATTTTTTTTAAACCTTCTAGTGCTCCAGCAGCTAAAGGTGGTGCAAGAGCGGTAGTATACCTAAATGCACCACTTGTTTGGATAAGATATTCACCAATTTCTGAATTGGAAGCTATGAAAGCTCCACCGCTTCCAAATGCTTTTCCAAAAGTTCCAGTGATTATAGTTATATCTGAACGACAATTAAAACTTAAACCCCTGCCTTCAGGACCCAAGATCCCAATTGCATGGGCTTCGTCAACTAATAATTGAACACTATTTTTTTTGCAAATTTCCGTTATTTCTTTTAGCGGAGCAATTGATCCCTCCATGCTATAAAGAGATTCGACAACAACTAAAATGGAATTTTTTGCGGGATTAGATTTAATAATTTTATCTTCTAAATCTTTTAAATTATTGTGTGAAAATCGGACTAGTTTTGCTTGAGCAGCTTTAACTCCAACCAATAAAGAGTTATGGATCAATTTATCTGCTATTACAATGCTATTTCTGTTTGCTATGGCCTGTATTGCGGCTATATTTGCTTGAAATCCGCTTGGGAAAAGTAATACTTTCTCTTGATCAAGCCACTTGGCAAGTTCTGTTTCTAATAATTTATGTATTGGTCTTGAGCCTGTAATAAATCTAGAGCTTCCTGAACCAATACCTTCTAAAATGCTTATTTCGTAAGCAGCTTTTATTAAATCTTTGTCCCTACTTAATCCAAAATAATCATTACTGCATAAGTCTATAAGTTTTTTATTTTGCGAATTTAAACTTAGAAGTTCGAATGATTTTTTACCTAAAGAAAATGTTTTTAATTTACGGATTCTATTTTTTGGAATTTTTATTTTTTTCATTTTGGCAAAATAAAATATAGTGGATTTAATTAAAAAGATTTAGATTTACTATTAAAGTTTGCAAGGAATTTTTTGTTTATTAATATCTATATAGATCATATATTAAGAAGTTAACTCATCCTCTCTTCAATCACAATTATTGCTTAATTTAGAGGAATATTTCCCCTTTCCGCTAGATGATTTCCAATTAGAGGCAATACAAGCTATTAATAGCGGAAATTCTGTTGTTTTAACGGCACCAACAGGTTCGGGTAAAACATTGATAGGTGAATTTGCTATTTATAGAGGCTTATCTCATGACAGTAGAGTTTTTTATACAACACCTTTAAAAGCCCTATCAAATCAAAAGTTTAGAGATTTTGCTAATCAATATGGTGAGAATAAAGTTGGTCTTTTAACTGGAGATATAAGTATAAATAGAGAAGCACCAATCTTAGTTATGACGACTGAGATTTTTAGGAATATGCTTTATGGCGAATTTGATGAATTTGATGATCCCTTAGAAAATTTAGAATCTGTGATTCTTGATGAATGTCATTATATGAACGACCCCCAAAGAGGCACAGTTTGGGAAGAAACCATAATCCATTGCCCTACTAGAACTCAAATAATAGCTTTATCAGCAACAATAGCCAATGCAGATCAACTACAAAATTGGATAGAAAAAGTTCATGGGCCCACAGTACTAATTAATAGTGATAAGAGACCAGTTCCACTTGATTTTATTTTCTGTAGTGTTAAAGGCCTCCATCCACTTTTAAATAATAAAGGTAATGGAATTCATCCAAACTGTAAGATTTGGAGAGCTCCTAAAGGGCAAAAAATGAGAGGAAAAGTGGGTAGGATAATGCAACCAAAGTCTCCCTCAATAGGCTTTGTAATCTCGAAACTAGCTGAACGAAATATGTTGCCAGCTATTTATTTTATTTTTAGTAGAAGAGGATGTGACAAGGCTATTGAGAATATAAAAGACTTAACCTTAGTAAGTTATTCAGAAGCAAATATGATATCCCAGAAATTAGATGTTTATCTTAAAAATAATAAAGAGGCAATTAAAGATAAATCTCAATGCGATGCATTAAAACGAGGTATTGCATCTCACCATGCTGGATTATTGCCTGCATGGAAAGAATTGGTTGAGGAATTATTTCAGCAAGGTTTGATAAAAGTTGTTTTTGCAACTGAAACTCTTGCTGCAGGAATTAATATGCCCGCAAGAACCACTGTTATTTCTTCTTTATCAAAAAGGACAGAAGATGGGCATAGATTATTATTTAGCAGCGAATTTTTGCAAATGTCAGGAAGAGCTGGAAGAAGAGGAAAAGATACCCAAGGATATGTTGTTACATTACAAACAAGATTCGAAGGAGCCAAAGAAGCAAGTGCACTTGCTATAAGCAAACCAAATTCTTTAGAGAGTCAATTCACTCCTAGTTATGGTATGGTGCTTAATCTTTTACAAAGTTATACTTTAGAAAAGTCTAAAGAATTAATTAAAAGAAGTTTTGGTAGTTTTTTATATTTAGGTGAATCCTCAGGTGAGAATATAATTCTTGAAAATTTAGATAAGGATTTAATTGAATTAAAAAAAATTACATCTAACGTTTCATGGAAAGATTTTGATGCCTACGAAAAGTTAAAAAATCGTCTTAAAGAAGAGAGAAGACTCTTAAAAATTTTAGAAAAACAAGCATCAGAAAAATTATCAGAAGAGATAACTAATGCACTCCCATATATTAAAGATGGAAGCTTAATTTCAATCAAAGCTCCTCAAATTAAAAGAAAAATTGTTCCAGGATTAATTTGTAAGAAAATATATGAATCCCAAAAAATTAAGAGTTTATTGTGTTTGACAATTGATAATTTATTTATTCTTATAAAACCCTCATACATAGTAAGTATTTTTAATGATTTGGATGCAATTGATGTCTTAGGACTTGAAGTACCAAAGATGTATTTTTCTGGAGAGGTATTTAGGGGAGATGATATGTCGCAGTGTTATGCGGATCGAATTTTAGAAGTTTCTAAAAAAAATGATTTACAAACTCCACAATATGATCTGACAACTGAAGTTTTGGCACAACAGCAACAAATTAATAATTTAGAAGAAACAGTTACTAATCATCCCGCGCATAGATTTGGAGACTCCAAAAAATTAAAGAAATATAGAAAAAGAATTATTGATGTTGAGCAAGAAATAAATATGAGAAAAAAACTTCTTGAAGATAAAGAAAATCATAACTGGAAAACCTTTACCGATTTGATTAAAATTTTGAATCATTTCGGTTGTTTAAATGATTTGGAATTATCAGAAGTTGGGCAAACAGTTGGTGCAATAAGAAGTGAAAATGAATTATGGATTGGTCTTGTTTTAGTTAGTGGTTATTTAGACGATTTAGATCCTCCTGATTTAGCTGCAATTATTCAAGCTATATGTGTTGATGTAAGGAGGCCTAATCTTTGGTGTAATTTCAAGCCTTCTTTAAAGTTAATAGATGTTTTTAATGAATTAGAAGGTTTAAGAAAATTAGTCGCTTCTCAACAAAATAAGTTTCATATTGAAATTCCTATTTATTTAGAAACCGAGTTGACTGGAATTATTTCTGAATGGGCAAGGGGAAAAAAATGGAAAGATTTGGTTTTTAATACTTCATTAGACGAAGGTGACGTAGTTAGGATTATTAGAAGATCAATTGATGTTCTTTCTCAAGTGCAATACTGTATTGGAGTTAGTAATAAATTAAAAAACAAAGCAAAGTTAGCATTAAAAGCTATTAATCGTTTTCCTGTTTCTGAATCTAATGATCTTATAAAAGTCTCTGAAGATATTAATCCTGCGACAAAAAGAATTGAAAATAATTCTTAAATAGTTTTAATTAAATCATTGAATTAATATTCATCGCTTCATCAAATTCATCTTCGTTTAAATAACCTAATTTAAGAGTTGCCTCTTTTAAATTTAATGATTCTTTGAAGGCAAGGTTTGCAATTTCAGCTCCTTTTTCATAACCAACTTTTGGCACAATGGCTGTAACCAGCATTAGTGAATTTTCTAAATTAAACTTCATTTTCTTCTGATTAGGTTCCATCCCATTAACTAATTTTATTGTGAAGTTTTCTATTGCATTTTTAAGTAATTTTAAACTTGTAAGAATATTAAATCCAATCAGAGGCTTATATTCATTCATCTGCAAAGTGCCGCTAGAATTTGCCATTGAAACTGCATATTCAAGACCCATTATCTGAGTGCAAACCATTGATAAGGCTTCGCATTGCGTCGGATTCACTTTGCCTGGCATGATAGAACTTCCAGGTTCATTTTGAGGGATAATTAATTCATATATTCCTGACCTTGGTCCTGAAGATAGAATTTTTATATCATTTGAAATTTTAAATAATGCACCTGCTAATATTTTTATCTGACTCATTACTTGGGCTAGACGATCATGCGAGGCCATGATCGAGAAATTATTTTTTGATTTATAGAACATTAGATTAGTATCATCGGAAATTGATTTTATAGACTCTTCACAAAATCCTTTTGGACAATTAATCCCTGTTCCAACTGCAGTTCCTCCCAGAGGTAAGAAATACAATTCATTCAGACTTATAATAATTGCATTCTCAGCATCTTTAAGTTGTTCTGACCATCCTGATATTTCTTGACCAAATGTAAGGGGCACTGCATCTTGAAAATGGGTTCTTCCTATTTTTATGAGATCTTTCCATTGTTCACTTTTTTTATCAAAGATATTAGTAAGTTCTCTTATCGTTGGAACTAAATTTTTGGTTATTTCATTAATAACTGATATTTGAATAGCGGCAGGAAAAGTATCATTAGTTGACTGAGATTTATTTACATCATCATTCGGATGAATTGGTTGATGACTACCAAGCTCTGAATTTGTTTTTAATGCTGCAATATTTGAAATTACCTCATTAACATTCATATTTGTTTGCGTGCCACTACCTGTTTGCCAAACCTTTAAGGGAAACTGTGAATCATGAAGCCCATCAAGTATTTCTGTACACGCCTCTACAATTAAATCTTTTTTTCTTTTATCTATTAACCCTAAATTGAAATTCGCAATTGAAGCAGCTTTTTTTATGAGGGTGAGTGAATAAATTAACTCAATTGGAATTAATTCTTCTCCAATAGAAAAATTTATTATCGATCTTTGTGTTTGAGCGCCCCACAAAGCTTCAATGGGAACCTCTATTGTTCCCATACTATCTTTTTCAATCCTAAAGTTTTTTGTCATTATTCCTCTGAAAACACTGGTTTAACTTAGATAAGGTTTTCAGTAATACTAGATACCTAACTTCTCCCATATTACACTTAAATTATTGAGATGAATTGAAGGATTAAAACATTCTTCTAAGTCACTTTGATCAATAAAATCCATTATTTCATTATCTCCCTCTA
>QCDN01000017.1 GCA_003280885.1 Prochlorococcus sp. AG-355-J04
AGCTTATAAATAAGTCTTTTAGCGAATTTGATGCTAAGAACAATGATAAGTTTTTCAATTTTGATGAGGTTCTTAACAACTCTGAAAAAGATGTAGGTAAGAATTGGAAATCAATTACTGAAAAAGATCCTGAGGCTAATAAAACTTTTCCCATAATTGATTCTGTAAATATTGAGAAACTTAGATCTGCGATAAAAGAAGATTTGAGTTCATATATGAAAGATAATTACCCCTCATTAAAAAAGGATTTATAAATATTTATCTTTTTTTTGTTTTTTTTTTGGGACTTTTTTAAGTTAAATAGATAATAGGATTATTTTAAAATTTTGAGCAACCAAAAGTTCGAGACGCTTCAGTTACATGCAGGCCAAGTGCCTGATCCAACTACAAATTCTAGAGCAGTACCCATTTACCAAACTAGCTCCTATGTCTTTGATAATGCCGAGCATGGAGCTAATCTTTTCGGATTAAAAGAATTTGGAAATATTTATACGCGACTTATGAACCCCACCACAGATGTCTTCGAAAAAAGAATGGCAGCTTTGGAGGGAGGTATGGCAGCACTCGCAACATCCTCAGGTCAAGCTGCTCAATTCTTGGCAATCGTGAACTGCATGACAGCAGGGGATAATTTTGTCTCTACTTCTTTTCTATATGGTGGGACCTATAATCAATTTAAGGTACAATTTCCAAGATTAGGAATAGAAGTTAAATTTGCTGATGGTGATAGTATCGATAGTTTTAGAAATAAAATTGATGATAAAACAAAAGCAATATATGTCGAATCAATGGGAAATCCTAGGTTCAACATTCCAGATTTTGAGGGACTCTCCGCTTTGGCGAAGGAGAGTGGGATTCCTCTAATAGTGGATAATACCCTTGGTGCTGGTGGTGCTTTAATAAGACCAATTGATTTTGGAGCCGATGTTGTTGTAGAAAGTGCAACAAAATGGATCGGTGGACATGGAACAAGCATTGGTGGGGTTATTGTTGATGCCGGAACCTTTGATTGGGGAAATGGTAAATTCCCATTAATGAGTGAGCCAAGTGCTGCTTATCATGGGCTCGTTCACTGGGACGCTTTTGGTTTCGGTAGTGATATCTGCAAATCTTTGGGAGTACCTGATAACAGAAATATAGCTTTTGCGTTAAGAGCAAGACTTGAATGCCTCAGAGACTGGGGATCAGCTCAAAGTCCTTTTAATTCTTTCTTGCTATTGCAGGGTTTGGAAACTCTAAGTTTAAGAATTGAAAGACAAACTTCTAATGCTCTTGAATTAGCAAAATGGTTAGATTCTAATTCTAATGTAAGTAGTGTTAATTATCCTGGCCTAGAATCTGACCCATATTACTCTAGTGCCAAAAAATATACTACTGGAAGGGGAATGGGTTGCATGCTTATGTTCTCCCTAAATGGGGGTTATGAAAATGCAGTAAAATTTATTGATTCCTTAAAATTGGCGAGCCACCTTGCTAACGTGGGTGATTCAAAAACATTAGTAATTCATCCTGCTTCAACAACTCATCAGCAATTATCTGAAGAAGAACAATTATCTGCAGGTGTGACTCCTACGATGGTAAGAGTTTCTGTAGGAATTGAACATATTGATGATATAAAAGCAGATTTCGAACAAGCACTTTCACAAATCACATAGGAAAGGAGATTTATTGGCTTTAATAATTCCTAGTAACTATCACAAGATTAGTGATGTTGAGAAAAATCATATATCCTGGATCGAACCAGAATTGGCAAAAAGACAGGATATACGTCCTCTTAGGATTGGTATTTTAAATATCATGCCTCTTGGCAAGCAGTATGAATTTAACTTACTACATCCACTTGGTTTATCTCCTCTTCAAATTGAGCCAGTTTGGATAAAGCTTAAAACTCACTCTTATAAAACATGGGATCTTAATCATCTAAATAATCTATACATAACTTGGGAAGAAGCAAATAATCCAGAACCGTTAGATGGAATCATCATTACTGGAGCACCTATTGAGCACCTAGCCTTTGAGGAGGTTAAGTATTGGGATGAATTTGTGAAAATTGTAAATGAAGCCAGAAATTCTTGTGCGAGTACTCTTGGATTATGTTGGGCTGGCTTTGCTCTCGCTTATTTGGCAGGAGTTGATAAGCAAGTTTTTGATAGGAAATTATTTGGGGTGTTCCCTTTAAAAAGTCTTGTTCCTGGACACCCTTTGATGGGTACACAAGATGATGAATTTATTTGTCCTCAAAGTAGATTTGCAGGATTACCAGATTTGGAAATGGAGAAGGCCCAAAATGAAGGGAAATTGAATTTGTTGGCTTATGGAGAAAACGTTGGATATACAATATTCGAATCTAATGATCAAAAACAACTTATGCATTTAGGTCATCCTGAATATACGGTGCATAGAATTATTAGTGAAATTGAAAGAGACAAAGAAAAGGGAGATGTTCCTCCACCTAAAAATTTTGATCTAAATAGTTCAAAAACTGCTTGGAGATCTCATAGGAATTTGCTTTTTCAGCAATGGCTTTGGTTTTGTTATCAACAAGTTAGTCTTAATTAACTTTCTTCAATGAGAGCTTTCTATACCACCTAGTCTTTCAAATAAGTTAAGACTTTCTTTATTTAACCCTACAATTTCAACTTTAGAACCACCATTCTGGAATTTTCTAATAATTTGCTCAAGTGCAACAACGCCACTTTGATCCCAAATATGAGCTAAGGACATGTCAATTACAATATTTTCTGGATGTTCATGAATATCAAATCCTTGTAAAAAATAAATTTTACTTACAAAAAATAATTGTCCTTTTACTTTGTAGGTAGTTAAATTATTTTCTTTTGCTCTTGAGACAGTTATAACTTTTGCAACTTTTCTGCTGAAAAGAATTGCAGCTAATGCAACTCCTGCAATAACTCCAAGTGCAAGATTATGAGGTTTTGTAAGCATAGTAACTGCAAAAGTCATGAGCATGACTGCAGTATCGCTTTTGGGTATCTTTCTGATATTTTTTAATCCATTTATATCTGCTGTACTTATTGCGATCGTTATCATGATTGCTACTAAAGCAGCCATTGGTATTGCTCCAATCCAAGACTTCAAGACGATGATCATAATTAGTAGAGATATACCTGACGAGAGGGTTGATAATCTAGATTTTCCACCATTCTCAGTATTCATTACAGATTGCCCAACTAAGGCACAACCAGCCATTCCACCAAATAAAGATGCCACAATATTTGCGATTCCCTGTCCTCTTGCTTCTTTATTTTTATTAGAACTTGTATCAGTTACATCGTCTAAAATATCTTGAGTTAAAAAGGTTTCCATTAAGCCCACAAGAGATATTGCGAGTGAGGTCGGTAAAATTATCCCTAATGTTTCAAGACTAAAAGGTACTTTTCCATTTTCTATTGATCCAAAAGGAAGAGAAATACTTGGTAATCCATCAGGTAATTTACCCAAATCGCTAACTGTTGGGACATCTAAATTAAAGAATATGCTTATAAGAGTTATTATTACTATTGCAATAAGTTGAGATGGGATTACTTTTGTGATTTTTGGAAGCCCATAGATAATTACTAATCCTAGGATTACAAGAATCCAAACTACTGGAATCTGAGAGTTAACTGGATATTGACTTAAAGTTTCTTCAACTAATTTTTTTGATTCTTTAATACCTATTCCTAACTGAGGTAGTTGTGCTTGAAATATTAAAAGAGCTAGTGCATTTACAAATCCACTTAATACTCCTGTTGGCACAAATCGCATTTGGTAGGCAAGTCTTAAATATCCCCAAAGAATTTGGAAAATTCCAGTTAATATTCCAGCTGCAATAAGATATGGGACTCCTAAACCAGGGGCTTGTGATTCTCCATAGGCAACAAGTCCAGTCATTAAAAGAGCTGTTGAACCCGTGGCAGAAGTGATCATACCCCTTCTCCCGCCAACAATCGCAATTGTTATAGATAAGCAAAATGCGCCAAAAAGGCCAACTTTAGGATCTACACCAGCTATACCTGAAAAAGCAATTGCTTCTGGGATCATTGCAAAAGCAACAACTAAGCCAGAGAGAATATTTGACTTTGGATCATCTAACCAGTTTTTAGATAAATATCTTGAGAAATTTGACATTTTAATTTTCTTTATAATTAAGAAGTTACCTCATAAAGGAGGCAAAACGCCTTGTGGGTCAAAAATATTCTTTAAAGTTTTTAATTCATTCATTCTATTTCCAAAGGCTAATGTCATTTCTTCTTCATGAGAATTCAAATGATTATGCAATTGGGCTAAGTGAATATTTGGATAAAACCTTTTTAGCTTGCTCCATGATTTATAAATCCATTCCAGAGCGACTTCTTTTTCTTGACGATCATTTTTTTTCCATGATGCATATATCCATGGTTTCCAAGTACTTTTTCTATGAACAAAAAAGCTTGAGCCATGATTTAACTTTTTAGTTTTGCCACCTAATTGTTGAGAAGCAATATAACAGGAATTATTAGGTTTATTATCCATTATTTCACTCAAACATTTTATGAAAATTGGGATATCATTTTTTAAATCTTCTCCAAGAAGACTAATTACCTCAGAATGGTTAATTGCATTCAGCTCATATAAATTCAATTCCTTTGGAAAAAAATTAATTTTGTTAAAGTTCTCATGAAATTGTTTTGCTAGAGCGGGAAATTTGTCTAGAAGCATTAAGTATTCTTCTGTTCTTTTATCCTCTAAATTATTGAGTTCAGCAAAAATATATACATAAATTTTTTGGGCATAAATCCATTGAAGACTAATATTTTCTGGAAATTCCTCTGATAGTTTTATTATTTCTGAAAGTTCATTTAGATTTACAAATCCTTCAATAACCTTTATTGGATTAGATTGGATAGTCTTGAGTTCTATTTCGGTAATAATTGAAAAGAAGGGTGCTGCGCCTTTAATTGCTTCCCAAATCAATTGTTCTTCTGGATTTATTTGATTTTTTTTTAAAGAGATAAATGTGCCATTTCCCAAGAAACCTTTTATTGATTCAATATTATCAATGGCTAATCCGTAGGCTCTACTGAGAGGGCTTACTCCACCAGTGAGTATATAGCCTGCTCCAGGAAGTTTAGAAAGTCCGATTGGAAAACTTCGATTATGTTTTTGTAAATGATTTACTAGATCCCCCATTATTACCCCACCTCCAATTGTTACTAAATTGGTTTTTAAATCTAGGTGAATTTTGTTGTAATTTTTTCTTAGATCAAGAGTTGTAAAACCATTTTTTGCACAGCTAGAGGTTGTACCTCCACTACATACGCAAAGGTGCTCGAATTCTTCATTAGAATAGTTATCCTTATAAAATAAGGACTCATCAACGTCATAAATTAATTTCTTTAATTTTGCATCTTTTGAGTTGATATTTGGAACTTCAAGCAAACTATTATTTTTCACTACATGATATTGTTCTTTACTATTATGGTATAAGTAATAACTTGATTTTGGATAATTTAGATTCGAAGTTAAATAATCAAGTCGCGATACTTATCTGTGGACACGGTAGTAGAAATAAACTAGCCATTACCGAATTTCAAGAATTAACTCAGTTTATCCAAAAAAGATATCCAAACTATTTGGTTGAATATGGTTTCTTGGAATTCGCTAAACCTTCACTTGTTGATGCTCTAGACAAGTTAAGAGATCTTTCTATAAAAAAAGTAATTGCAATACCCGCAATGCTTTTCGCTGCTGGCCATGTGAAAAATGATATACCTAGCTTGCTTATGAATTATTCAAGTAAAACAGGTATCGAAATAATTTATGGAAGAGAATTAGGTATTAATAATTTAATGATTAGTGCAGCTTGTGAAAGAGTTAAAGATGTATTTAAACAAAATAATACACTCAAACCTGAAGAATCATTATTAGTTGTTGTTGGTAGAGGTTCTTCTGACCCAGATGCGAATTCCAATGTTTCAAAAATTACGAGAATGATCGTAGAAGGTATTGGTTTAGGGTGGGGGGAAACAGTTTTTTCTGGGGTAACTTTTCCTCTAGTTGAACCTGGCTTGAAAAATGTTGTGAGACTTGGTTATAAAAATATAATTATTTTTCCTTATTTCCTTTTCTCAGGTGTCCTTGTCACAAGAATAAAAAGGCAAAGTGATTTAGTTGCTATTAATAATCCAAATATTTCATTTATGCATGCAAAATATCTTTCGTCACAGTCTTTTGTGGTCGACACTTTTGTAGAAAGGATTGAAGAGATTCTTAATAACGAAGGTAATAATTTTATGAATTGCTCAACTTGTAAATATAGGTCAAATTTATTTGGCTTTGAAAAAGAAGTTGGAATGGTACAAGAAAGTCATCATGACCATGTAGAGGGCTTGGGTATCAGTTGTGATTTATGTGATCCTGAATGTAATGGTGCTTGTGAAATACAAAATCAAATACCAACTCATAACCAAGAAAAATCAAACTCAGGAGGAGGAGATTACTTGGAATATGAACATGTAGAGGCTCATCAACATGAACATAATCACCATCACCATCACCATAGTATTTATCCAAACTCAAAACACCCTTTAGGACCTGTCACGCTTCGCTTGCCTAATAAAGACTAAATCTTAAGAAAATCCGTTGAAAATCAATTAATCACCTGTCTCTTTCTCGACATAGTCTTAATAGACTCAGTATATATAAGTATTCTTAATGTAAATTCTTGAAAGTATTTTGGACTAGATTTTCCACAATTTAAAGGTTGTTTTCCACGTCCAAATCCACATTGAATTAGAAATGCCAGTATTTTTCAAAAAAAACAGGACATCAACATTATTGTTGACTTTTCTTTAAGATTTATTCAATTTCCTTTTTTAAAAAGTAAGTTTTTTGAAAACTAACTTATAACATGAGTCTCATTTGATAAATTGAAAAGTTTAAATGCAGATTTTTTTTGATTTTTTTAGAAAAAAATATCATTATATTTGTGCAGGAAAATATAAATCTTATGGATCAAATCAGCCAATCAAATTTAACTGATAAGAAACTTGTCGAGTGCTCTCCAAATAAAGTCTCTTTAGAAACAGAGCTTTCAGAAACTCTTTATAACACTATGAAAGATTTCGTATTAAGTAACCCAACTTGGGATCAATATAAGCTTATAAATTCAGCATTAGCTACTTTTCTCGTTCAAAACGGATGTACAGATAATTCTGTCTCAGAAATTTATTTAAATCAATTATTTACACCATCTAAGTCTTTTTAATATTTAAACAGGCTCTTCTACTCAAGGCCATCATTGTAAGTGTAGGGCTTTGCCAAGATGATGTGGGCCAGCATGCTCCATCTAATACAAGTACATTCTTGCATCTCCATAATCTATTTAATTTATCAACTACGCTATTTTCTTCATCTACCCCCATTGGTGCCCCCCCTACTTCATGAATGTAATATCCAGGAGGAGGAGGACTATCTGAAAGTGCGATCAAATTTTTTGTAAATAGACTCCCTAATGGGATATTCATTAGTTCATTAATATTTTTTATTTCTCCATTAGCAGCTGTGATTGATTTACGTATTGTGTTTTCCATATGTTTAGCCATATTTAACTCATTTTTGCTCCATTCGAATTCTATGTAGGGAATTGGGATGCCCCATTCATCTGTTTTTCGTGAGAGAGAAACTGAGTTTTTCTCTCTAGGAAGGACTTCGCCATGGGCGATAAGAAAGCCAATGGATGTGTTTGTGTTTTTTTGCAAAAATTTAGGAATCCCTAATCGATCAATTGCCCCCCAGATTCCATAACCTCTATGGAAATTTATGTCGTCAATTTCTGGTAAATTTGAACCAAATGGAATAAAGAAGCTGCCTGCTCCAGAAAGATCGGGAGGATTATCTACTGATTTATCTGAGTTTTTTGTTTTTGGGACTGAAAAAAATCTACAGATAGATATATGATCCATGAGGTATTTACCTAATTTCCCAGAATTATCTTTAAACCCTGAGGAATTTGTTTTATATTCTGAGTTCAGTAGTATTCTGAGTGTTGAAATTGTTGATGAGCAGAGAAGAATTAAATCACAATTCAATACTTCTTTTTGTCCATTTTCTAGGTTTACGATCGTTAGTTTTGAGGCAAGCTCTGTTGCCTTGTTAGTCTCAAAAGACTCCACTAGGTAATTAGAGATTATTTGTACATTTCCAGTATCTAAAGCTTTTTTTAAAGAGCTTCCTAAGCTAGAGGACTTTGGCCATTTTTTTTCTTTTACTGATGAATTACGGTCAAATCCTCTTGATTGGATAAATGGATAGTTTAATTTTGATTTTACTTTGCTGCCAAAAACATTTTCGTTTTCTGTAAGAGGTATTTCTCCAATATATTTACCGTTTGGGACTTCTTTAATGTCATCTTTTCGTCCATAGATGCCACAGAAATTTTCAATGAAATCATAGTGAGGGGATAGGTCATCGTATGAAATAGGCCAGTTTGGTCCGAATCCGTCTTTTTTAGCCGGATGAAAATCTTCTGGGGAAAGTCTTAATGTTATGCCTCCCCACGTTAATGATCTCCCCCCATATTGTTTGCCTTGGGTCCAAAGAAATGGCTTTTTTTTTGGGAAGTCATAAGGATGCTTCAATTCATTTGAATATAAGTCAGGATTATTTTTCCAATAACCAGGATGTTGGCATTGATTAGCGTGTTTTTTTGTTAAAACTCCTGATAATCTTTTGAATGTACTTTTTGGCTCATGATTACTAGCTTCATGCCTTTTAACTTGAGGCCCTGCTTCTATTACTAAAACTTTGATTCCTTGTTCTGCCAATGTAAGTGCTGCTATTCCTCCTGTAGCTCCAGAACCAACAACAATTGCATCATAAGGACTTATATCCAAAACCTAGTTCGTGATTTGTTATTTCAATAAATATAGCATTCAGTAAATAATTAATTTTTAGATTTCAGCTTAAGAAGTTAGAATTTATTGAAATACTACTCAAAAAATGAGATTTATATTTTTAACTGTTTTAATGATTGTTTTAACTCTCCCTTCTAGAAGCTTCGCTGCATTGGATTATGGTAAACAATCCTTAATTGGAGCTGATTTTTCTGGTTCTGATTTAAAAGGAGCAACTTTCTATTTGACTGATTTACAAGATGCAAATTTATCAGATTGTGAGCTCCAAAATGCTACTCTTTATGGAGCAAAATTGAAAGATACTAATTTAAGTAATTCCAATTTAAGAGAAGTAACTTTAGACTCGGCTATTTTAGATGGAACAGATTTATCAAATACTAACTTAGAGGATTCATTTGCTTATAGTACGCAGTTTGAAAATGTAAAAATACAAGGCGCAGACTTCACAAATGTTTTTTTGCCAAAAGATATTATTAGAAAATTTTGTGAGAGTGCCACTGGAACTAATCCAATTACAAATAGAGAAACTAGAGAAACTTTAGAGTGCGATTACATTTAAATTTATGCACATACAAGTTCTTTTTTAATCTTTCTTTGTTTATAAAGTGATCTTCCAACAGGCCAACCTAAAGTAGATAAATGTTGCATTAAAGAACCTGAGTATTTGAAATAAAAATTGTCTGAATATTTTATGCCAAGTTCTTTTAGAGTGGTTACTAATAAATATAGATCTTTCTTTTTGCCTTTTTTCATATCCAATAATATCAATGCTTCACTTGATAATTTTTTTTCTAGAACCTTATCATTTTCAGCAAAACCAACTTTAAGTGAATTAAATTCATCAGAATAAAGAGTATAAATTATTCCATCTTTGAATTTCTCTTCAGAAGTATCTACATTAAATCTTGATGATATTAATGTTTTGTATCCTTTAATGATTTTTCTGTTATTCATAATTATTTGATTTCATCCTGAGCTAATTCGTATTTCTCCAATAGATTGTTTACTTCTGCTAGTGCAATCCTCTTTTGACAGGCTGAGTCATATCTATTTACTGCTACTGAAGGTATTGAACCTTTGCTTTTCATTTCCCTTATACCAGTTTCTAAACATTGAAAAGCAACACTTGATAGATCTCTTCCTTCTGCTGCGGCCCAAACTTTCAAAAGATAAGTAAGGTTTGATGGTACTGAGATCTGTACTTTGTTTGAATTTGAAGTATTTAATGCAATATCATCGAGACTAATTTCTTTAGAGGAAATAGTTTCTTTAACCTTTTTCTTCAAAAATTTTACTTGGCTTATAGCTTCCTCTTTATTCTTTATTTTCTGCTCTATTTCAAATAACTCTTCTTCAGAATTAATTAAAGCTTCTAATGCCCATTTAGCATCATCTTTCGCAACAGCGGTTCTATCAAGCCATTCATCTCTTATTTTTGACCAATTACTAGGCATAAGCTTTATGCGATAATTCTATGATATATAAATCAGAATAGATTGTCTATATATTCTAAATAGATTTAATATAGATTAAATAACTTTCTAATTATATATTTAATAATTCCTCATCTTAGAAATAATCTTTTAAACAATTGAAACTGCAGAACCTATTCAATATGAACTTAGAGATATTTTTTCGTTAAATGAAAACGATATATTAGATAATTCAATCTTTTTAAATTTGGGTTATTTATTTTTTTTAATTAAAGACTTCTGAGCTTTTAATCCCTTTCAATAAGTTCAATTTTATAACCATCAGGGTCCTCAACAAAAGCCAAGACAGTAGTGCTGTTTTTCATTGTTTTAGGTTTGGTTGTTATTTTACAACCATTATTTTCTAATCCTTGGCAAATTAGATGAATATCTTTTACTCCAATAGCTATATGACCATATTTGTCACCAAGCTCATAGTCTTCAGACTTTTTGTCCCAGTTATAAGTTAATTCAATTACTGAGTTTTCTTTTTCTGAGCCGTAACCAACAAATGCCAAAGTGAATTTTCCATGAGGATAATCCTTTTTTCTTAATAAATTCATTCCTAATCTATTGACATAGAAATCAATGGATTTATCTAAATTTCCAACCCTCAACATTGTATGTAAGATACGCATTTTGAATTATGAACCTTAATCAATTATCTAATATTTATTAACCATTTGCCAAAGTTGATTTTTTCGAGGCTTAGTCTTTTTTTAAGTTCAGAAAATTAGGTTAAAATACAAATACTAAATTTCAATAATATATTGAATCAGATATTCCAGAGACTCTCATCAGTATTTTTGTATACTTTGCCATTAAAGGCATCAATACCTTTTGGGTATTATTTGTTCTATAAATATTCATTTTTAAAAATACTATTATTCCTAACTTTCCCGATAGCAATAATTGAAAAATCTTTGCCTTTTGGTAGTTTTTTATTATTTATAATTCTGTTTGCTGGATTAGCAAGAAATCCAAAAGTTCCTTATTTCGTTAGATTTAACGCATGCCAAGCATTACTTATTGATATTGCTTTGATAATAATTTCATATCTCTTGAGAATATTTCCCATTGTTGAATTAGGCTCAATTATTTTTATATTTACACTATGTATTTTTATCTATTCGATTTCTCAATGTATTTATGGAGTCGAACCTGAAATACCCTTAATTAGTAAATCTGTAAGAATGCAAATTTAAAAAGATTTATAGATTTACTGACTTTCATCAGCACTCATTCAAAATAGATTCCCATCTTTGTTGACTTGCTTTTATCGCCTGCATTGGTGGATTAGCTCCCTCTATTTCAAAAGCTTTAATTAATGATTTATTCGCTAATAGGCCTAATCTTGCTGCCTCTCTTTGCCTAGAGCATACTTTTTTTCTTGATCCTTCTTTTAAAGTATCCTCTATTTCTTTAAGAATTTCGCTAGCTTCATTAGATTTAGAATAAAAATCATTCATATAAACATCAAGTGCCGTATCAGCTAAAATTTCAATAGGAGAAATTATTGAGACTAAGCACACTATAAAACTTGTAAATACAAATATTTTCATAAGAATCTTAAATAAATTTTTTGTCTGATCTCTTTAACACTAAATAAAAGGTAAGGACGCTAATCGTTCCAGATGGGCCTATAAAAACATGCCAAAATTGATCACCACTAATTGATAGCCTTGTTCCAAAGAAAGTTGTAAAAAAAATACCAAATATTGGGTAAAGGATAAAAAGCCAATCTTTAAAAACTCTTTGCCAATTTATTATTAGAAAGATACTTACTATTACTTGAAAAAGAAGAGCAATAGTTTTATCAAATAAAAAATATGAGATTATTGAACATAAAGAAATGCAAAAGTTAGTTGATTGAATAAATTTATTTTTGATAACTGATATTGATAAGCATGTTAGACCTAAAGATAGGAAAGAATAAAATAACCAATTAAATAAAGAGGAATGATCTATATAAATCCAGGATGTTTGAGTATGATCAAGCATCTCAGAAATAGATGCTAATCCTAAAAAAATAAAACCGAAAGGTATAAATTTATTTTTTTTAATATGTTTGAATTTATTGATCGATCTAATACCTAATAATATTGGGATAATTGCTGCTTGAAAATGGGCTAATAATAAAATCGAAAAAAACAAAATAAATTCACAAATTCAATGTATATAGTATTTAAATATAAAACCAAGCTATAAGTTACCGTAGTAGAGAAAGATACCATTGCCCAATAACTATAATCAATATTGTTAAAACAAAAGGGAAAGCAGGATATTTTGTCTGAAAATTTGCTGGTGGCCAAGGAGACCAAGATATTAATCTTCCTTGAGGTTCATTTGAAATAACTTTATTTTTCGATTTTTTGGATATTAAATTATCTGTTGCAAATCCTTTACTCATAGCCAAATAGAATTATATTAACAAAGACTTACCAAAAGGGCGTTTATATTATTCGATGGAATATTAATAACAGAGGGGGTGGGATCAGCTTTTATGCAAAATGAGAAGCTATGAGAAGGGATGAGAACGATTTTTGAGTTCGATTTTCATTTCCCCTACCAAATTGATGAGAAAATATGAGAATAAATGAAAATCTATGAGAAGGCTAAGTAAAGTTTAATTTCTGATATATCTTCTTTTTGGAAGCCTTAAAATAATTTTGAGAACATATGAGAAGTTATGGGAACTTCTGAGAATGTCTCTTGGTACGGAGGGGGTGGGATTCGAACCCACGGTGCCCTTGCAGACACGCTAGTTTTCAAGACTAGAGCCTTAAACCACTCGACCACCCCTCCTGGGTTAAATATTTAGTTTTAACTTTCGAATTATAGCAGTATTAAGTCGCAGAAAGGTTTTCTAATAGAGTAGATATTTAAAAATAAAAATAAGATTTTTGATTTAATTTTTTTTGAACAATATAAAAGAGTATTTTTTATGGAAAAATGGTCTCTATGTGGTCTCCTTATTTTTATTTGAATTTGGCATAGATTAAATTTTTGCTAACAATCCTTAAAATTATGGTGTAGCTACCTTAACGGTACATATTTAGAATTTAGACATAATTGATAATAATCAAATAGTGCTTTAAGTAATTTAGGTTTGAATAATGTGGTTACTTTTTTTTTATCACCTGCTGCCCCATATCTAAAAACCACTTCTTCAGAGTCCTTTATTAAAGTCCATGGAATTCTTGCATACGCGTAACGATCGTAGATATAAACTGTTGGTCCAAAAAATACATTAATCGCAAGTGAATTTATTTCCCCACCATCTTTACGATATTCAACATACGGAAACTCTGATCCTACACAACCAAATATTCCATTACATCTAGTTAATGTTAGAAATAAATCATTATTATTTTCATCAACTTCAAATGAACCAAGATCGTAATTAATACCACATGTATATTTTTCTGTGAAAGAATCAAAATCAAGCCTTACTTCAGCTTCAAGAGGCCCTTCATTTACTGCAAAAAAAATTGAACTTCCGTTCTTAGTGGCTTCATTAAATTTACTTTGTCGGAATTCCTTCCTTAACTCAGTGGGTGATTTGGTATTTTTCTTTAACCAATCACTGAATTTGCTCCCTCGTCCTCGACTATATGTTCCTGCTTCAGTTGGGGAAATTAGTAATAGTGCTATTAATGCAACTAAAAAACTTTTCACAAAAAAAGGAACTAATTGCTATTCATCTTATCTCAGGGATTCTAAACTAACAAATATTTTTGATGGTCTCTATGTGGTCTCCCCTGTCTCGATAGGGGTATTTTATTCTTATAGTCTTACTCTTAAGATTAGTGTTATATCAACCGATTACAGATAATTTATAAATTTACTTTTTTCCTAAAAAGATAGTTTTCAAGACTAGAGCCTTAAACCACTCGACCACCCCTCCAGGCGAAAAATATGAAATTTTTTGCTTTTTAATTATATCAAAAGGTGGTTAATTTTTTCGGAAACAGTTCGGAAACGCATGTCAAGTTAGATATGAAAGTTATTGCCACAACTAAACACAAATCTAGCTTTCAAGACTAGAGCCTTAAACTACTCGACACACCTCAAGAGGGTTATTCATTCTCTTTTAAATTTCTTAGCCCAGCATAGAAAGTTAGTCACGGACAGGAAAATCTAGCTAGTATTATCCTACTACAATATTTGAGGATGTTTAAAACAACGAGAAAAAGAAAATAAAATAAGGGCAATTAACAATATTTATTATCAAGAATTATTTTTCTTGCTACTAATAGAAAGCCAATACAAAATAAAAAAATGCTTTACGTTCAGCATTGGTCATTTAAGACTGGATATCATCAAAAAGGTGCGGAAAAATTTCTTGGTGGAGGAGGAGATTATCCTGGAGTTGAGATGATTGGGAGATATCATGCGCCAGGATCTCTAGAAGGGTGGATAGTCTTAAAGACAGATGATCCAAAAGCAATATATCAGCATGCTGCTGAATGGGGTGAATTCCTTAACTGGGAGACCACACCGGTATTTACTGATGAAGAAGCTGGTCCAATAGTAGCCAAAGTCTACTCATAGTTTATGATTGAAATTCGATTTACAATAAGGGGCAATTAGCTCCTTTTTTTATGAACACACTCATTATTTCGACTTTTAGCTGCACATATGAAGAATTCAAAACCGACGTTTCTGGATTTATAACAGCAATGGGTCAAGAAGTCGTTTCAGAATATGAGTTCGTACAAGCTGGCGAGCATAAATCTCATTTACTCATGAACGTCTTAGATATGAAAGTACTTGAAGCTGAAATGACTTCAGATGCAGCTATGGAGTGGGACAAAAAAAATAATTGTACAGATACCGTCTATACAATTCAGCTTGTTGAATAAAAATTAAACGCTTACGAATACCACTATCCGAAATTAACATTTTCTTGAAATAAACCAAATAAGTTATTACCAACTATGGCTGAGATTATTAATACGAAGGCAACTATGGCGAAAAGAGCACTAACATCTTTTATGTCATAAGGTTCTTTAAATAAGGGTTTTTGGTCTGCCATTGTTATTTAATATATAAATGCAATTGAATCATATTATTTTAATTCTTGTGAGAAGTATTAAGTTATTTCTTAGTCTAAAAATGGATAATAAAAAAGCCACTAAAAGTGGCTTTTTGTTTTTATGGTTAAAGAAACTAGCTTGTGTAAGCTTTTCCTCTATAAGTTAGTTCATTATGCTGCTTTTTAGCTGCTTCTTTGTTCTGGACGTACTTTTGCCCTCTGTAAATTAGAGTCATTTTTTTAGCTCCGGTTTCGCTTAAGTCCCCGTTCCATGGCTTAAGTCGATTTGCGGCTTGCTATACGCAAGTTGAACGTTTTGGTAGCGGTTGCTACAAATTTATAATAACATCCATTGAAATTATTTGTCTAGGTTTTTAATAAATAAACTTAATATATTAATGATAGATTTGGTTTCTGATAAGAATATTTATCATAATCCCGGCTTAATTGTTTACAGGTTACATTTTGTTCGTTTTTGAGAAGTATTTTATATTTAATGAACTTTTAACTGTAAAATTCTTAAGATTATAAAATTTGTTTTATGTTTTCTAGAAGCAAAAAACCTACAGTAAAAAAATCTGCAATAGTTGAAGAGACTCCATTATTTGCTCAATTATTACCATTCGCAAACAGAATGAATGATAAGGTCCAATTGGTAAATGCTTTGGCTTTTACTTTTATTATGGGATTCTCAATTTTTGGAATTGCTCTATGGAAACTATCAGGGCTGACCTAAATATTTTATTTTTGCAAAGCATCAATTTTTGATTCTTTGTTTTCAATTATGGTTATTAACCATCTAGAGGCTAGCCCTCTGGATATTGATCTATTTTTTAGAAATCTACATATATATACGTGTAGATTTTTTTCGTTTTTGGAGTTAAATTTTTCCTCAAAATCTAAGATATCCTCTTCTGATGTTCTTTTTCTTAGCTCATCCACCAATGCATGACTGGAGGAATCATTAAACAAGTTCCCTATATTTAAGCTTAATGTCATAAATAATTTATGTCCCTATTTAAGAGGTAGCCATAAATTAAATTTTTAAAAACTATTTTATATTTTTTATTTACAAATTATTCAAAATTTAATCTTTTGGTTTAGCAAGAGGAAGCAAGCACTTATCTGAATCGCAACCTGCTGGTCCTGCTTCAGAGAGTTCTCCAACATCATATTTATTAAGAGCGTCAAAGAAATCGTTATTGACTTTCCTTTCTATTACTTTATTTTGCAATGATATATATTCCTCTTTACTTATTGGTTCAAAGGGTAATCTCGGGAAAGTAGCGTTAGCACTAAATCTAGCCAGCAATGCTGCTGAAATATATCCCTCATTATTTTCTATTGCATTATGAATAGCCTTAGCTAAATCCTCGATTTCATTTTCTCTAAATTCTACGGTTGCAGAGGTATTATGCTCTGTGTAAAATTTCTGCACTTGCATGTAAAAATCAAATTGAGCTAATGCTGAGAAATTATTGATGTCTATTTGGTCTGCGCCGTCTATATTTGCCCAACTAACTTCTGTAGGGATTTCAACTAACCATTCTGTACATCTCGGATCAAATGGATTATCGAGCAAGCAACCATTTTCATCTTTATCAGATTGAGATGGAACAACTGAGTAACCATAATCCATGCAAGCTAAAGCGATTGGGTCATTTTTCCTGAAAGTTATTCTTCTTATGAATCTTTGAGCCTTTGGAGGATGCCAACCTGGAGCTGCTCCAGTAAGAAGACTTTTAGTTCCAGCTGGCTGAACTGTTGTGCATCTATTTGGTCTCCTTAGATTATGCTTATCACAATATTCCCATACAGTTTCTTTTACTATTTTTCTCCAAGAATCTAAGAATTTAGCTTCCTTTTCTTTGAAGGCCTTCCCTTCTTCGCTATTTGGCCTTCCTGCTTCCCACCATTTCAACCATGGCGTCCCAAAGGCATGGACACAAAAATCAAATAATCCAGTGAAACTTACTCCTACGATAGGATCATATTCCCTACTTTTTCTGTAACGCTCAACTTCAAATTCATGATTAAGTAAGCATGCTACAGAAAGAGCGGCTGCTTTAAAAGCTTTTTTTTGCTCTTCAAAATTTCCTGGATCAATCTGATTTAAATGAACTTCAGCCAAATTGCAATGGAAATCATTTCCCAAGATCTCCCCACAAGGGTTAAGTCCATATCGGCTCATCCTGTGGTCTAACTCTTCTTCTGAAAAAGGACCATAACTACTATTTATCCAATTTCTCGCTTCATCCTTGCCTTGTTCTGAGTAGATTTCAATAAATTCCTTTCTCAATTCATTATCTTTGAGAATATCTGCATTTGACCTTGCGATTGCTTCTGGTGCAAATTGAATGGCTCCCTCACCTGAATGGAATTGTTTTGTTACTGCATCCAAAATAGTTTGGTAAGTGGGTTTTGTATGGTACACCCTAGTATGATTGGCCATTCTGAGGGCATCTTTTTCAGGATCTATTCTCCAATTACCATTCTCATCTTGACTCCATAAATTTTCTTTTGCTGATGCGGCTTCCTTATCATCTGAAGCAAATTGTCTCATTCCAGCACTTCTTCTTATATTCCCAGCAACTATGGTTACTGCAGCTTCATCAATTAATAAACAACACTCTACTGTACTTAATTTCCTACCAATTGCCTTTCCAAGAAGTGATGCGACTCTAGAGTAAAGATCTTTCAATTTGATAGGATTTGCCATACCACCAAAACCTTTTAATGATTCTCCCGCAGGCCTAATATCTTCCAAATCAATATAAACATCAATTTCTCTTTCAAGACTCTCGTTACTTGATGCCTCAAGAAGATATTTATAGCTATCTACCCATCCTCTTCTGCTATCTCCAACTTTGATATGAAGATCTTTTCCTTTAATTTCTAATGATGACTTTTCTTCTCTTTGATCTTTAGGAGTTATTCCAACTTCACTGACTGATTTAATGTTTATTTTGTTAATTACCGTAGGTAGATTATTTATAAAATGAGGCTCAATTATTGCACCTGTTCCACATCCCATCATTGCTAAGTCCATCATTAATGCGAAGGCTTCCCAATCGATTAAGTTTGTTGAGGTACAGTTGTATGCTCCTGAGAAATTTTGGTTCTTGTTAATCCAAGGGGTTCCGCCTATCCATAACCATCTTCCTGAAGGTTGAGCTTTTTGGTTACTTTGCATCTCTCTCATTAGGATTAATTCTTCTTCAGAAAGTTTTCCTAATTCTTTTAATCCCGATAAATTCCTTTCGCCTACTTCGCTCCAGTTCTCCCTTTTGCCAGATGAAGTTTTTCTACTATAAGATCTGAAAAAAACTGGATAAGCAGCTGGCGCAGTCTTTGGAAAATCATCTTTTTTAAGATTATTGGAATTGCTCTCTGAAGAAGCTTTATTTGGTGCAACAGTCACGATAAAAAAAACGTATGTAAATAACCCGTACTGGAAGAATAACTCTACCTGTGGCGTCTGCAACTATTCTTACCACTATTTAACGGTTTGTGTAGAATTATGTTTAATATGAAATCTTTGTTTCAAGAAAGGATATGGAAAGAGTCCCCGAACCTGAATTAATGGAAGAAAAAGAGCAGGTGATTTCTTATGACGAAGCTGATTTTTCAGAAGGGGAAGTTAATCTAATTAATCAAATAAATCAATATCTTTTGAAAAAAAATATTTCTTTAGGTGAAAATGATTTAATAGTTGATTTAGGATGTGGCCCAGGAAATATTTCTGAGAAGTTAGCAATAAAATGGCCTAATACTGCAGTCGTAGGAATAGATGGTTCTAAAGAGATGATTTTGAGAGCAGAATATAATAAAAGAATTTCAAATAATCAAAAAAAATTAAAAAATTTACGCTACATTTGTTCTGACATCAAAGACATTAAATCAAATAATTTTTTATCTAAAAAAAGAATTAGTTTACTTGTAAGCAACAGTTTGATTCATCACATTACCAATCTTGAAGATTTCTTCAACACAATAAGAATTTTATCTAGTAATAATACTGTAAATTTTCACAAGGACTTAAAAAGGCCATTAGATGAAAAGTCTGCTTTAGCACTCAAAGCACAATGTTCAACTAAATATAATGAGATTTTAACTAATGATTATTATGCCTCTTTAAGAGCTTCTTATACTTTTAAAGAGTTAAAAAATTTCATCTTAGATAATGATCTTTCCTCTTTAGATGTGTTTGAGGAAGGTGAAAATTATTTAATAGTCTATGGTAATGTTTAAGAACTAAGTGAAAGGCCCTTATATTATATAAATGAGCTTAGGTACTAAAATTCTAAATAATAAAGAAATACTGGATGCGGTAAATAAAAGAAGAAATTTTGCTATTATTTCACATCCAGATGCTGGGAAAACGACTCTTACCGAGAAGCTTCTTTTGTATGGAGGTGCCATTCAACAGGCAGGAGCAGTAAAAGCTAGGGGTAATCAGAGAAAAGCCACCTCAGACTGGATGGAACTTGAGAAACAAAGAGGTATTTCTATTACATCAACTGTATTGCAATTTGAATATGAAAGATCTGTAATTAATCTATTAGATACACCAGGACACCAAGATTTCTCCGAAGATACTTATAGAACATTAGCTGCTGCTGATAATGCAGTTATGTTGGAAGATGCTGCTAAAGGACTAGAACCTCAAACTAGAAAATTGTTTGAAGTTTGCAAGATGCGAAAAATACCAATATTTACTTTCATAAATAAAATGGATAGACCAGGAAGAGAGCCATTTTCTTTACTTGATGAAATTGAATCAGAACTTGGATTAAATACCCTACCTATAAACTGGCCAATTGGGAGTGGCGAGGAATTTAGAGGGGTTATTGATAGATTTTCGAGGGAGGTGATTTTATTTGATAAAGCAGTGAGAGGGAAACAATCGAATGAGAAAAGATTAAGTCTTGAAGATAAAGAGCTATCAAAATATGTAGAGAGAGATTTACTTGAAAACTCACTTGAAGAATTGGAGGTTCTTGATGAGGCAGGATCTAAATTTGAAAAAGAAAAAGTTTTTAATGGCTCTTTAACCCCAGTTTTCTTTGGATCTGCCATGACTAATTTTGGCGTAAGGCCATTTTTAGATAGTTTTTTAAAAATGGCACAAAAACCAACTTCAAGAAATAGTAATAAAGGGGATATTGAACCTGCAAGCGATGAATTTAGTGGATTTGTTTTTAAGCTTCAGGCAAATATGGATCCAAAGCACAGAGATAGGGTTGCTTTTATAAGAGTTTGTAGTGGCAAATTTGAAAAGGATATGTCAGTTAAACATTCCAGAACTGGGAAAACAATTAGATTATCAAGACCACAAAAAATATTTGGGCAAGATAGAGAAGTAGTTGATGATGCCTATCCTGGAGATGTTATTGGTTTAAATAATCCAGGGATGTTTTCTATTGGAGATACTCTTTATACGGGTGCTCATCTGGAATATGAGGGCATACCATCCTTTAGTCCTGAAATATTCAGCTGGCTAAGAAATCCAAATCCCTCAGCATTTAAAAACTTTAGAAAGGGTGTTAATGAACTTCGAGAAGAAGGAGCTGTTCAGATTCTTTATGACTTTGATGAGAGTAAAAGAGACCCTATACTCGCAGCCGTTGGTCAATTGCAGCTGGAGGTAGTAACTCACAGATTAAAAAGTGAATATGGTGTAGATGCAAATCTTGAAGCAATGCCATATCAATTGGCTAGATGGATTTCTGATGGATGGCCAGCCATTGAAAAACTAGGCAGAATATTCAACTGTAAAATAGTTAAAGATTGTTGGAATAGGCCAGTTGTTCTTTTCAAAAATGAGTGGAATCTAAATCAGTTTGTTGAAGACAATAATCAATTAAATTTAAACAAAGTTGCGCCCGTTGTTAGTGGAGTCGAACCAATTGTTTTATAAAGTCTTAATGGATTATAAAATTAGTTAATCTGTTAGTATTGGTAAAAAATTTTGGATTCAAACAGTAATAAAAATAATAACGAAAAAACACCTTATGAAATTTTAGGTGTAAAAGAAGATGCTGCTTTTGAGGATATTCAGAAGGCTAGAGATATTAAAGTTAAAGAGGCTGGTGAAGACTTAATTTTAAAAGCGAAAATAGAATCTTCCTTTGATCAATTACTCATGGGTAGTTTGAAAGCCAGGCAATCAGGAAATGTAAGCTATGAAGCTGTGAATGCCTCAAAAAAAGAAAAACAAATTAATCAATTTACCAATAATAACTTCCCACTTCTTTCTAAGATAAAAAATTTAAATAATAACTCTAACAATTCAAGTCAGTATAGTTTGCCAAAAATAACTACCCCCTCATTTGATAATCTTTCAATTAAAATATCTGTTGGGCTATTATTTTTAATTTTGTTATTTATCAGTCCAGACTATAATAATAGACTTTTACTCTCTATCTCAACATTAATACTTACCTATACTCAAATTAAATCAGGGAAAAGATTTATAGGTTCTCTGGGTTGGAGTGTTACCTTTCTCTCGATAGGATTAATATTTGGTGGATTGCTTGAAAATAATTCTTTCATTCAGGAAGTATCAAACAACTCTTTATCAATACAAAAAATTCAAAGTATTCCTGCCATGGTTATTTTATGGCTAGGCGTAATTTTTTTATGATTGATTTTCTATCATAGATTTAATTTCTTCATAATTTATAAGATATTTATTTTTACAAAATTCACAAACCAACTCTGCTTTGCCATCTTTCTTGAGGATGTCTTCTAACTCGCTCTTATCAAGCATTTTCATCGCATTTAAACTTCTTTGTTTGGAACACTTGCATTTAAAACTCACTTCTTGAGAACGAGCTTTTTCAGAGATTGATTTATCGTCAATATCGGGAAATATATTTCTAATTAACTCAAGAAGATTATCTTTTGACTTAAATAGATCTTCGCTGAAAGAATTAATTTCTTTGCATCTTTCTTCAAGTAGTGAGACTAGCAGAGGGTCAGTATCTTTTTTAGGTAAAACTTGGGCTAATAAGCCACCACTACAAATAACACTTTTATTTTGAATTTTTTCTCCAATAAATACAGCAGAGGGAGTTTGCTCTGAATGATATAAATATGAAGCTAAGTCTTCAGCAATATTCCCATTTACTAATTCAACAGTGCTTGTAAAGGGTTCTCCAAATCCACTATCTCTAATTACATTTAAATATCCTGTACCTAATGCTTTTGTAAAATCAAAAGAATATTTATTATTATCTATTTTGACTAGGTCCAATTCTAAATTAGGATTCCCTACATAACCCCTAACTTTCCCGTCTCTACCTGCATCAACTAGTAATCCCTTTAAAGGTCCGTCAGATCTAACTCTTAAAGTGACTCTCCCATGCATTATTTTCATCGAGCTTGCTAAAAGCAGTGAAGCACTAAATGCTCTGCCTAAGATACAGGTGGTTAAGTAAGAAAGGCCGTGTCTTTTTTTTGCTTCTAAAGAAGATTCTGTTGTTAAGACCGCAACTAATCTTATTCCTCCATTGGCTGCAGTAGCCCGAACTATCCTATCCAGCATGATTTTCTTTCATAAAACTTTTGATTTTCCCTTTTTCCAAGGATAATATCCTAGAAGGAATTCCCTCAAATAATGCAGGTTCATGAGTAACAATAATAATTGTATTTTTATTTTTTAAATCAAGAATTAAATTCTTCACATCATTTCTCATTGAATAGTCTAATCCAGCAGTTGGTTCATCAAGTAAAAGAATTGAGGGGTTTCTAAGTAGCTGAACTGCTACAGCTAACCGCCTTTGTTGTCCGCCACTTAGCTGTTCTGGTGGTTTAGTCAGATTAATTTTTTTCAAACCAACTTTATTTAAAACTATTTCTATATTTTTTTCTCTTAAAGATTTATGGCCTATTTTTAATTCTTTACCAATTGTTGTACCTATGAAGTATCTTTCAGGAAATTGGAATACTACTCCACAAAACCATCTTCTTTGTCTAGAAGACAAAATCTTATTCTTCCAAGTAATTTTTCCCTTTTGCGGATTTGTTAATCCGCTTATTATTTCGAGTAGTGTTGTTTTCCCAGAACCACTATTGCCACAAATTAGAATGATTTCATTTTCATGAACTTTTAAATTTAAATTGTCTATTATTTTTCTTTCACCAGTTTGGGGTTGATAAGATATTTCTTTTAAGTCAAGCATTATTAATTAAGTTATAGGTATGAATTTTAATCTAGTAATAACTTACTTATAATAGCTGTAGATCTAAAAAGTTATTAGTCAATATGAATATTATTTTTAGGGAAGTTGATCCTTTTAATTGTTGGATATGGATCAGGTTTTCAGAATCGCCAACTCAAGACGAAAAAAATTATTTAGATGGTGTTTTTGATAGTTGGTACGTTTTAGGAAGGTTAGGTGGATTTAATTCTGAAAATTTGCAAACTCATGAAGAGGGTTCCGATCTAAGTTGGATGTCCTACGATAACGATCAAAAAAATGCATCTCTTCCAGCCTTAATGCATAATTTAGGAATTATGGAATATCAAAATCTTTGGGGAAGATGTTGGGTTGATTTTGGAACTTCAGACTCCATTTCAATAGATATATTAATTAATTCTTTGAATGAGATATCAAATAATTATGTAAAAATTGAAGAGTTAATTATTGGGGGTGAAAATAATGATTGGGCAATTGAAGAACATGAAGATTTGGTTTTCAAAGATTAAGTGTTTTAGATGGAAGACTTAACAAGATTAATTATTTCCCATGAAAGAATTGAAAATATTAAGAACAATAATTTAGAACTTTCTAAAGAAGAGGCTCATTATTTAAATAAAGTAATGAGGATAAAAAATGGTAAAGAAATATTTATAACTAATGGAGAGGGTTCATTATGGAAAGCTATAAAAATTAAAAATGATTGTTTAGAAATAATTAAATTAAAAAAACCTTACTTATTTCAAGAACAAGAAATTTACTTATTAGGAATAGCTGTTGTTATACCAAAAAGTGGTTTTGAGGATATTTTAAAAATGTGTACCGAAATAGGAATCGATTACATTCAGCCATTATTTTCAGAAAGACAGGTAAACAAAAATTTAAATTTTTCAAGAAAGCTTTTGAGATGGAATTCAATTATCAAAGAAGCAGTTGAGCAAAGTGAGAGATTATGGAAACCATCTATTTTAAATGGTATGGATATTATTAAATGGCTAAAAAGTAGAGATAATCAAGAAAGAGTTTCAATTTCTATAACGAGAGAAGAAACACCATATGACTTAAATAAATGGTTAAGAAAACAACAAGAATTTGCAAATAAAAAAGGGGGTATATTTTGGAATGTAATTGGCCCTGAAGGGGGTTGGTCCTCTAAAGAAATTGATTTTTTTAATAAAAATAACATTACCTTTGTGAAACTTTCCGACACTATCTTAAGAACTTCGACGGCTAGTATTAACGCATCATCAATCCTAAATCAGTGGAGAATTGAATTGAAATTAAAGAATTAGATAAATATGGATTTAATTAGAAATCAATTTTTTATAGGTTTTTGCATTAATTTTATTTTGATTTATATATTTTGCAGGATTCCTTTGATGACGAAAAGTGGTTGGGTAAGTGCAGGCATCTTAGGCACAATTTTGTGGGGATGTTTGTCTTGGCAGGGATGGATGTCAGTTGTAATTTATTTATTATTTGGATCCCTCGTTACCAAAATAGGTTTTAAATTTAAAAAAGCACAAGGAATTGCTGAAAAAAGAGGTGGGAGGAGAGGTCCTGAGAATGTCTGGGGCTCAGCAGCCACAGGATTATTTCTTGCCATTATGACCAAATTTAATGCTGCCAATGTAGTGATGTTTAAAGTAGGTTTTGCTGCAAGTTTTGCTGCAAAGTTGGCGGATACTTTTGGTAGCGAAATTGGGAAAAGATTTGGTAAAGACACATACTTAATTACTTCACTTAAAAAGGTGGATAGGGGAACTGAGGGAGGAATAAGTATAGAAGGAACATTAGCTAGTGTTTTGGGATCAATATTTATGGCTTTTATAATGCTTCGTCTATCAATTATTTCTACAAAATATCATTTTATAGTTGTTGTAGTTTCTGGATTCTTGGCAACACTTTCCGAAAGTATTATTGGTGCTAAATTTCAAAACAAATATAAATTAAGTAATGAGTTGGTAAATGCTATTCAGACAAGTATTGCTTCTGTTTTTGCTATCTTTGCGCTTATTTTATATTCATATTTTTTAAATTAATAATATTTGGAAAGACCTAAGATTCCTTCCATTTTGTGAGAATCTCCCAGCTTTTAAGTCTTTGGAAAAGCCAGAAATGACCTTCGGAATTTAGATGAATTCCATCATGCGTAATCCAATTTTTACTCCTTTTATCAGAGTACATTTCTCTAAAAGTAGGAAGAAATGGGACATTCTGATTGAGGCATACTTCCTCCATTCTCCTTTCATAAGAATTACAAAAATCGTTTGAGTACCATAGACATCCTGCGAACGGCATTTTGCTTTCGTCAACTGGTGTAAGACCAATAACAAATACATTTGTTTGAGAGTTCATTTCATTAATTAGCCTCTCTAATCCATATTCAAATCCATCTATATCTAATTGATGTCTTCCATTTTTCTGACCAATTGCTGCTGTGTCGTTAAGACCTACATTTAGTAGTATTGCTTTAGGTTTATTTCTTCTCGTTTCTCCTCTAGATGACCATTCTTTTTCCCATCTAGATGAAACTTTTTCTATCCCATCTCCCCTAACGCCAAGTTGATAAATAACTGGCCCATTGTGGTTATTGCACCAATCTTTTCTAAGCCTCTCACACCATCCACCACCCTCATTATCTCCCCATCCATAAACTGAGCTATCTCCAATTACAACTAGCTGTTTTGGTAAACTAATCACTATAACCGGAAAAAAATAATTACTTGATTTAACAAATTATTCTTACAAATCAAGTTAAACTATTTTTGATTTTACCATTTATTAATTCGCCAACTATTGCGATGGAGCTATAAGCTATCAAAACTAATGTAACTTCTTGCCATGCGAAGGAACTTAGTGATTCTTGCAATTGCCAACCTAGACCAACACTTCCAATAACCCCAACAATTGCAGTTTCTCTAATAATAATGTCAGATCTATAAGCGCAATATGCTAAGTAACTTTTTGCTTGTTGAGAAAATAAACCTAATAGCCAACTAGTCTTTTTTGAGATTCCTAGAGATTTCATTGCAATATAATTTCTCTTGTCTTGGCAATCTAGACTTGTAAAAAGTAATTTGCTAGTAATACCAGCGTTGTGGAGACCTAATGTTAAAGCTGCTAAAGATACAGAAGGATTATTAAAAGTTAATAGAGTTAGAAGTATTACAGGGGTAGGTATTAAACGTAATAAAAATGCAAAAAATTTTATAAAAATTTTAGAAGTATTGTTGTTAAAAATTCCTATTACTAATGGCGGTAAACTAATTGCGATTCCTGTTGATAAAAGACTTAAAATTATTGTTTCTAATATAAGTTTTAAGAAATCAAATAATCCTAAATCTGAGCTTGATTTAAATAGAGAACTAACGGAATTGAAATTTTCAAAATTATTGTTAAAAATAAAATAAAGAAAATATGAAAAAGAAAATAAAATTGTTATGAAAAAAATTGAAATAAAAAAAATAGATAGGATTTTATTTGTAGTGTTAAATTTTATTTTTTTGAATACTAATCCTGAAAGAATTATCAAAATTGCTAAGGACCATAAATAAGTCCATAACTCTCTAAAATTCAAAGTTTGGAAAGATAAAAAAATACTGGTACCTATTCCTCCAATCCCAAAAAGTCCTAGAATCACCGTACTTCTTATTGAACACTCTAATCGATATAAACCAAAGTTTTTAAATGTATTTATTATTGGATTCCATATTAAAGTTAGTAAAGAAGAAAATTTAGGTGCATTTATTTGATTTATAGATTCAAAACTTTTGTAGTCAATAGTTTCTAATTGTTCAGCAAAAACTTTTGAATTTACAGCAATATAAGGTATACATATAGCTATTATTCCTATCGAAAAATTTATTCCACATATTTGCATTAATAGTATTCCCCAAACCACTTCGTGTATAGATCTAATTATTGTTAGAAAAAACCTTATTATGCGGTAGAAAAAATTTGGAATATTAAAGATTTTATAAAAAATATTTGAGGAGATTATTCCAAAAATTGCTCCAAAAATAATACTTACTAACCAACTAAAAAAACCAATTAAAATGGTTTCATTTAATCGCTTAATTACGATAATAATAATTTCATTATCGATCTTGGGATTAAATGCAGAAATTAAGAATTCTTGGAATAATTTAAATCCTCCAAAATGAATATTGTTTATTAATTGATACCCTAGAGGTATGCATACCAAAATTGGAAGAAAAGATAATGAGGTATAGTTTAATTTTAATTTGTTCAACTAATTAATATATTTTCTCTAAATGAATCTTCTTTAAGTTATTTCTTTTGATATTGAAAAAAATTTTACCATCCCTTATTCCAATAACTTTATCGAAATCGTTCAGCAAATCTAATCTATGTAATGCAACTAATGCCGTCTTTGGGGATTTTTTCGTTTTATTTTTATCTAAATTTTCTAGCAGAAGGTTTTTAATTGTTGTTATCAATTTGGGATCTAGATTATTAAAAGGCTCATCTGCAAGTAATATATTTGATTCTTGAATTAATGATCTAGCTATAGCCACCCTTTGTTTTTGCCCCCCAGATAGTTTTCTGATTTTTTTGTCGTAAATAGAGTTATGAAGTCTACATAATTTCATATATTTATGCGCCTTCTTAAAAGAACTTATATTTAGTAAATTTTTAAAAGCGAAATAAAAATTGTTTTCCGCTAGTAGTCCACAATTAACATTTTGTTCTGCAGAGAGATCTTCTATTAATCTTAAATCTTGCCATATAGTTGTTATTTTACTTTTCTGCTTTCTATCTGATTCCTCGAAACTTTCATTGAATAATTTAACCTCACCTTGAGTTGGCTTTATAGTGCCATTAAGTACTGATATAAGTGTAGTTTTTCCTGAACCGCTTTTACCTAAAAGTGCAATTTTTTCCCCAGAATTTATTTTTAAATTTATTTTATTTAGGATCAGATCATTTTTGTATTTATAAGATATATTTTCTAATTCTAAGACAGTATTATTCATCTAATTTTATTTAATTTCCTCCCGATTTCCTCTATATTTTTATATTGTTTTGATTCTGCCTTTATAAATCTTTTTGCATTGAACATATCTAATATCTGTTTATGTGATTTTTGCTTTATATCTAAATTTAGAATTACTGATTTAAGTTCTTTTGTAAACCCTTCCCCGAATCTATTT